>JBEGOB010000285.1:0-6378 GCA_041182265.1 Verrucomicrobiota bacterium
GCCTCCGTGGCATTCGGGAAAAACGCCGGATTCGGCAAGTCTCTGTGCCTAAGGCGATTATTCAGTGGCAGCCGCATCCGCCGAATCCGCGAAATCAGCTCAATCCACGGCAGAAAAAACCACACAAAGATCCCGACCACCCCGACCCAGAGCCGGCCACTGACGAAAAAAAACAAACAGAAACTCGCAACCAGAAACGTCAGCGCACCGAGCTTCCGCAACCAATTCGTCCGTGAGGAACGCAGGGCCAGACCTAGCACCGTCAGGCCAGTAACAATAAGGGTTTCACGCATGAGAAATCAGAGGAAAGGCCGTACGACGCGGCGCGTGATATGAGTCCCACCATTCCGGAAACCGCGCAAGGGCTTGTTTTGCCTGATCCGCAGTCCTCATGATATCCAGGATTTTGCCAAAAGTTCGCGCAAGCGCACCGGGTCCGTCGCAGACGTTTTTGCCACAAACCCACGGGCATGCGCGAAGTGTACATCCTCGCAATTCTCAATCAGCGTGAAGTCCAAGCCCGCATGATCCTTATGCCGCGACAGCCCGAAGCCACTTCCGCGCCGGTCCGGATACACCAAACCAACCACCCCACTCACCGTCGGATGCGCATCCACAAAACGCGCCAAGCCCGCTGACGGCTCATCCGCCATGGGCTCAGTCCGCGGCATGAACAACACTTTAAAGGAATCCCCCGACGCCGTCTCAATCTCCCAAAATTCGCCCACTGCGGCAATTTCGTCCAACCGCGACCGCAGCGTCCTTAAATAAGTCAGCAAGTCCTCGCCGATCCAACGCATCACCTCCCACAAGGGCTCGCCCGGCTGCAACTGCTGCACCGCCGCAAAACGCCTCAACAGCGTGGTATCAATCGGCGAATTCAACTTAAACAAGGTTTCCCGTGCCACACCCAGCCAGCGCGCCGTCTCCACCGGCCCGCGCGTGTCGAACCACTCCGCAGGCTCCAACCAATCGCAAAACGCACGCGCATCCTCGTAAACTCCGAGATGGCGCAGCACCAAACTCAGCGCACACGTCGGTGGATAATCCCGCGGAAATTGATGATGATCGAAATTCCCCCGCTCCGGCACATGCTCACCGCCCACGTCAACCACCGCGATCGATCCGTCCTCCAAGTCCTCTGGCGAGGGCTCGCGCCGCACAATCGGCACCGCATTTTCCGCGAGCAACAAGCAACAAGCTAGGAACTCGTCCTTATGCGAGCCCCCCGGATGAGTTAAAATTTGAGAAAATGTCATATTACGGCGTGGCGCGCACCTTAGGCGCTCACACCCGCATGGAAAGCGGCATTTATCGCTCATTTTTCCGCACTCCAAGTCACTCCGCCCAAAGACTTTGCCGGAAACATCGGCTTTTCTCCCCAATCCCGCCTTGCCATCCCACGAAAAACCGTGCATAGCCCGCCCCCCTTCTCACGGAGGTTCCATCCCTATCCACTGTTGTCATGTCTCTCAAAATTCGAAATCTCGCCATTATTGCCCACGTTGACCATGGGAAGACCACCCTCGTTGACCAACTCCTGCAGGCAGGCGGCACTTACCGGGAAAACCAAGCAACCACCGAGCGCGCAATGGATTCCATGGATCTCGAACGCGAAAAGGGTATCACAATTAAGGCGAAAAACACCGCCATTCTCTGGGAAGGCTACACCATCAACATCGTTGACACCCCAGGCCACGCCGACTTCGGCGCCGAGGTGGAACGCGTCATGAAAATGGTCGATGGCGTGCTCCTCGTCGTTGACGCTTCCGGCGGACCCCAAGCGCAAACACGCTTCGTCCTTCGCAAAGCCATGCAAGAGGGCCTCAAGCCCATCGTCGTCATCAACAAAATCGACCGCCCGCTCGCCACTCCTGAAAAAGTCCACGACCAAGTCCTCGAGCTTTTCCTCGACCTCGATGCGGACGACGAGCAATTCAACGCACCTTTCTGCTACGGCTCCGCTCGCGACGGCTATTTCATGGATCACCCGGGCGACGAGCGGAAGGACTGCATCCCACTTCTCAAGAAAATCATCGAGCACATCCCCGCACCCAAGGCAGATCCAGATGCGCCCTTCCTCATGCTCGTTTCAAACATCGAGTGGGATGAATACGTCGGCCGCGTCGCCGTGGGTAAAGTCCTCGGCGGCAGCGTGAAAAAGGGCGACACCGTTTTCCTCCTTCGCCAAGACGGCACCAAGGTCCAATCCAAGGTCCTCAAAACCTTCACCTACTCCGGCCTCTCCACCGCAGACTCCGAAGGCTGCGGCGCTGGCGGCATCGTCGGCATCGCTGCCGGCATTGAAAACATCGACATCGGAGAAACCATCGCCGGCACCGCCGACCAAGAGCCGCTCCCCTTCGTCGCCATCGATCCGCCGACCGTTTCGATGCAATTTTCCATCAATGACGGCCCACTCGCCGGCAAAGAAGGCAAACACGTCACCTCGCGCGCCATCCGTGAGCGCCTGATGCGCGAACTCAAAACGAACATCTCGATCACCGTCGAGGACACCGACATGTCCGGCGTCTTCAACGTCTCCGCTCGTGGCTCCATGCAAATCGCCGTCCTCGTCGAGCAAATGCGCCGCGAGGGCTTCGAAGTCCTCGTTTCACGCCCCGTCGTGATCTATCGCCGCGATGATAATGGCAAACTTCTTGAGCCCTACGAGACTCTCTACGTGGAAGCCCCAGGCGACTACACCCAAGGCATCCTGAAAATTCTCATGAACCGCAAAGGCCTCATGGAACACATGGACACCGAGGCATCCGGCCGCGTCTTCATCCAAGCCACCATCCCGACTCGCGGGCTGATCGGCTTCGAGACAGAACTCGTCAACCTCACCTCCGGTCACGGCATCATGTCCCACCTGTTCAAGGAATACGCCCCACACGCTGGCGAAATCCAGAACCGCACCACCGGCACCTTGGTCTCCATGGACTCCGGCACCGCCACCCCATTCTCGCTCCAAACGCTTGAAGACCGTGGCATCCTCTTCGTCGCTCCCGGCGATGCGGTTTACGGCGGCATGCTCGTTGGCGAGAACCCACGCGTCGGCGACCTTCCTGTCAACCCCGTCAAGGAAAAGCACCTCGACAACATGCGCTCCTCCGGCAAAGACAAAACGTCCAAGCTGACTCCCGCGCTGCGTTTCTCACTTGAGCGCGCCATCGAATACATCGATGCCGACGAACTCGTGGAAGCCACTCCGCAAAACATCCGCCTGCGCAAACGCATCCTCGACGCCAACGTCCGCAAGCGGGCTTCAAAAGGCACCGAAGACCGCGCCGCTCGCTGAGCCACCCTGAAAAAATTCCTAAGTGAACTTCAAAGCCCCTGCGCAAGCAGGGGCTTTTTCGTGCCCGGAACCCTCGCCGCACATCCCTCGGCGAGTCGACGCTCTCCCTCAAACACCCGCGGGATTAAGGAACCGGCGTCCGGGTTTCCAAGATACCAATTTCCGGGTTTGCTGGATCGAAACTCCACCGAAAAGTAAACCAGAGCCTCTCACCCGTCGGTGGATCTCCCTCGCGCTCAGGACCTTCTGTAATCCAGACAAGCTTGCCCTGAAGCCACTCAATCGCCCAGCCATCCCGGCTCTGAATGCAAGATTCTTGCCTCCCCTCCTGCTGACGGATGATCGCTCCTCGCCTCACATGAATCCAACGGATGTAGGACTCGATGCCACATCCACAATACCCGCTTTTTGGGGGCCATCCCCGACTCATTTCCGAACTGCCGTACACGACGAACCAATCCGCTCCCCGACGCTGCACTGCGTGCACCGTCCCGTAGAAAGCATGCGGATCCAAGATTTCTGGAATGCACATCGCCGTCGCCCCATCTCGAATCACCAAATCCGTTCCGTCAAATTTCGCGCTCGGCGCGGCACATGCAGTCGCGGCCGCCATCAGTCCGAGGGTGACGAAAATGTGCATGCGCCAAAACCTAGCGCCGGTAAGCCGGCGCGCGAGCTTAAGTGTGCCACATCAGGGATTTTCCACGCGCGACATCTCGCCGCCAGACACGCTCCGATTCACGAAATTTCGCCAGCCAATGCTTCACGCAGACAGTCGGTTGACAGGAGGCGTGTCGCAGAGTTTGCTTGCGCCGATGTCGCCCGATTCCCAGCAGGACTTCGCACTCGCTTTCCTGAGCATTCTGTTCGAGGGCGCGCCCTTTATTTTGTTGGGCACCTTGATCAGCGGGTTCATCGACGTGTATTTGCCGGCGGGAACGATGGACCGATTCCTGCCGAAAAATAAATTTCTCGCCGTGCTCACCGCCGGATTGATGGGTGCGATTTTTCCAGTTTGCGAGTGCGCAGTGGTCCCCGTGATCCGGCGCTTGGTGAAAAAAGGCCTGCCAGTTTCCTGCGCCCTGACTTACATGCTTGCGGCACCGATCGTGAACCCGATCACCGCGCTAAGCACATGGAAAGCCTTCCAAGGCCAAGGTGCCACCATGATGACCAGCTCGCGGATGCTGCTGGGCTTCCTGATCGCGGTGGCGGTGGGCTTGGTGGTTTCCAAACTCCCACTGGCAGCGATTTTACGGCCAAAATTGCTGAAAAGCATTGAGGACGAGGCACTTGAAAATCAAGCTGCGGCTGAAAAATCCACTGCGCACGCCGCCCCAAGCTGCTGCGGTCACGACCACGGCGACCACTCGCACGCGCCACATGACCACCACCATCACGAGCCAGCGGACGGTGGGCGCTTGGTGATGGCGTTCCGCTCGGCGATGAAAGACTTCGTTGATGTCGCGGTTTATTTCACCATCGGCGTCTCGATCACCGCCCTTTTCAACACCGGCATCGCACCGGGTGCGGAGTGGTTGGACAGCTTGGCCAAGAATCCGGCGGCCGCTCCGGCAGCACTCATGGTGCTCGCCTTCATCCTCAGCCTTTGCAGCACCTCGGATGCATTCATCGCCGCGACCTTGGATAAATTCTCATGGGGTGCCAAATTGGCCTTCCTCACCTTTGGGCCGATGATGGATGTGAAATTGATCTTCCTTTACCAGACCGTCCTCAACAAACGCTTCATTGTCTTGCTCGCGCTCGCCTTATTCGTAGCGATCGGCGGGATTTCCGTTTTCTGGCAACAACTCATTCTTCAGGCGCGATGAACCCACGGACCCAGCGCATTTTGTTTTCCCTCGCCGTGCTCGGTTGGAGCGGAGTTTTGCTGTATTTCCACACGAGTGGACGCATCAACAAGTATCTGGTGCCGGACTTCCGGATCATCGCGCTGCTAGGCGGCTTGGGCTTGGCGGTTTTAGGCTTGTTCAACTTGCTGACCGCCAACCAAGAAACGGGATGCGGCCATGACCACGGTCCGGACCATGAGGGGCACGACGCGGAACACAGCGACATGCACCCACTCACCGCGCTCATTCTCATGCTCTTGCCGGTGGCGCTATCCGTGGCGTGGACGAAGGACGAGTATTCCGCGGCCGCCTTGGCACGCAAGGGCTTATACGATTCCCCTGCTGAGATGAATTTGCCGTTTCTTGCATCGACCATGCCGCCCATCACCTTGGAAGAAATCGAGAAAAGCCACCGCAAAACCCCGGATGGCTTCCTTGAGTTCAACTTGATGGAATTGTTTTTTGCGACCGGAGATCGGGAAACTCAAGGCGTGCTCGACGGCTTGAAAGTCGAGACCGAGGGCCGTTGGATGGATGAGAAAATGCGGAACCCTAACGGCACACGCAAGCGGCTTTACCGCTTGTTCATCACCTGCTGCGCTGCGGACAGCCGGGCGATTCCCATCATCCTAGAATTTGGGAAAACTCCGCCGGACTTCCCAGAAAACGGTTGGGTGAAAGTGGCCGGAACCCTGCGATTTCCGCTCGAAGAAGGCGTGATCCAGCCGGTGCTCACCGTGGAGCGGTCGATGGCCGCCGAGCCACCGTATGAGGAAAGTTTTATGCGAAACTGAAGCATGCCGGACTCCACGAAATCCGCCTTACCTGTTGGCCATGTGCGACTCCCAGCGGCGACGCTTGGCACGCTCTCGATGCTGCTGGTTTTCGGGCTGCACGCCTTAGGCCTGTTGCCGCGCATGAATGCATGGATTGCCACTTGCGTGAAGGTGCCGGGCGACGCGGGTTTAGCGCAGGCTCTGCCGCCACCACTGATCTGGGGTGCGGCGCTGGCCATCGCCTTCGGGCTGTCATTTTCCATCCTCAGCGTGGCTGGCATGTCGCGGCGTATCCTCTTGGTCATCAGCAGCTGGGTCATCATCGCGGGCTGGGCTCCCGTGCTCAGCCTAGCAGCGCGCGCACCCGAGATCGGGGCGCCATTCATCGCCGCCTTGTGGGCTGGCATTTGCGCTTTAGTCTATGCCCGCCGTCATGCCATGGAAGCGG
>JBEGOB010000286.1:0-4247 GCA_041182265.1 Verrucomicrobiota bacterium
CCGCTATTTCCGTTTGGACCCGATCGGTGGCACGGATGCCACAAACAATCGGTTCGAAGTCGATTTCATTCAAATCAATGCAGTTCCAGAACCTTCGGCGATGCTGCTAGGCTCGCTCGGCACCTTAGTGATGCTGCGCCGCCGCCGTTGAGAGAACCCGGGACACGATCCGCACCTCATTGCCAAACCAAGGAGACTCGGGCGCAGGAGAGGATGCGGACTCTTCTACGTTCAAATTTAGGTCAGAGGCACCGATTCGAAATTCGCTCTTTGTGCAGTGGATCAGACAGGTTTTTGAATGCAATGGCTCCGGTCTAACCCAGAAGCCTCAGCTCCTGACTCACCGTTCTTCGAGTTCCTCAGCCCATGGCCAGAATGGCATGGAGTGGACTCTCGCCCATCCACAGATCGGGCAAAACAAGCCCCCAGTCACCCGCATGGGGGAGCGATTCCACCCGGTTGTGGGATAGACAGCGGCATGGCACGAATGGCAAGCTCCACATAGGTAGCGCCGTTCATCATCAGCTTAGCACCAGATCCTCAACCCATGAAGCAATCCAATATCAAAACCCGAGGCGTGAGAATCCGCCGTGGATTCACCCTCACTGAACTGCTGGTGGTCATCCTGATCATCGCCTCTCTCGCCGCATTGGCCTTTCTCGGAACAAGGAAAGTCCAAGACATGGCCAGCAAGGCAAACTCAATTCGCAATCTCAGCCAACTCCAAATCGCGAACTTGGCCTACGCCACCGATCACAATGGCAGATGCGTGCCAATCCGGGTCAATGACGATAAAGGCAATCCAACCCGCTGGTTCCAAGATCTGAAATTCCTCGCTAACCTAACCGGCAAGTCAACCGAGGAACTTGAGAAGAACAAGACTACCCCTATACCACTTGATCTGCTAGACCCCAAGGTGGTGCGCGCCCGAAAGCCCCTTTACGACAGGGTTTATACATCCTACGGCATGAATGATACCGGCCTGCCACTCGGTGGAGATCCAGATCTCAGCTCCGCCCACAACTTGAGCCAAATGCCCGATCCTTCCCGCAGCATGGCTTTTGCAACTGCCACCGATTTCCGTATCACCTACAACAGTCGCTACAAATGGGACTTCAAAAACCCGCAAGATGTGAAGACCTCCAATGGTGAAATCGCCTACCGCCATGGGAAGAAAGTCATAGCCGTGTATTTCGACGGGCATTGCGGCGAGATATCCGAAGCCGACCTTGAGAAGATCGACAAATCCGGCGGAAAAAACCACCTGTTCTGGAAGGCTAAACTATGATTTAGCGGCGGCACTCTAGCAAGCGCTCTTCGCCACGAAACCGCATACCTAACTGGCGGCAAGCGAAGACATGAAAAGTGAACCCATGTGTGTGAAATTCCTAACTTCCATCGCCAAACACCTCCTACTGTTTGGATTCGCTTGGACTCCCCTGGCCGCGACTGCCGGTCCGGCCGCGCAATTTATTCCGGATGAACTGGGCCGCGAACTCGTCCCCGGCGGGTTCGTCGCCATCACCGAGGACAGCAAGGGAGTCATCCGCTACACCCAGGAGGATTACCAACGCATGGTCCGCATGGGGGCGAATTTTCAAGTAATCCGTCTATCACTCGGACGACTGGGCGGCTGGCCAGGTGCCAAGCCGGACCCCTCATATCCCGCTCAAATCGACGAGATGGTCCGCATGGGCAGCGAGGCCGGTCTCAAGACAATCTTCAAACTGGTGGTTTATGGGATCAAAGGATTTGATGCCGATCAATGGGACGCTCTGTGGAAGAACACCCATGGCAGCCAAGACGTTCTGACAGAAGCATGGAAAAAAATTTGGATTCGATACCGGGATAACTCCTCGGTGTTCGGCTACGACCTACTCAACGAGCCGAAACTTGGGTTAGATCCCGATCAGCAACGATGTGTCAGGGAAAGCCTCATGCCGACACTGCGCCGCCTCATCGACGCATTGCATGCAATCAGCCCGGAGAAATGGGCGCTCTACCAACCCTTATTCAGGGACAAAGGGCAGGGTGTCGGACCTTTCACCCCGATGAAAGAATCGATCGGGCGCAGCCGGGTCATCTATGCACCTCACATGTACACCATCGACATGAAGTCGATGCGGGAAACACTTGACCGCTATGAGCGCGAGGCCGCGCTTTCCAAGGCACCGCTGCTGCTTGGCGAGTGGGGGCCGTCCGTCGCGCTGACGGTGGATTCCAATCACAAAAAGCAAGCCGTTTACACCAAGGCCTATCAAGACACCGCCACGGATCTCGACCGCCGCGGCATCGGCGGCATCAAAGCCTGGTTCGTCGGCTCGCGCTCGCCACTTGAGAATAAAAAATCAAAGACGAAATACACTTGGGCCATCTTTTCAGACACCAAGCCCGTAGGACAGGTCGAACGGAAATACCTAATCGATCCGCTGGCACGTCCGCGACCGCTGGTCGTGGCCGGCCGCATCGATGACTACAGATTCAACTTCGAAACGCGAACCTTGGAAATCAGCCTGAAACCAGACATCAAGCTCGGCGGCACGGAGATTTTCGTATCGGCAGACCGCTACTATCCCACCGGCTTCCAGGTAGAGATCGGCGAGGGACTGGTGATGAATTTGAAGCCTGCTGACGGAAAATTAAGCATCGTCAGCAGCGCGGGTGATCGAGCCCTCAACCAAGCCCGGTGGATCCGTTGGGATAAGGAAAAACAGCATCTAATCATCGAAAGATGGACGAATACCCCGCCGCACTTGACCATGAAACTCCTTCCACTTGGCCATCCATAATGCGCCTGAATCCATCCGCCATGTCGCTAATTTTAAAATGCCTGCCCCTGTTTCTCATCCTCGTCCATGGCGTCCGGGCGGATTTTGTTTACCACGACAACGCCACCACTGGCGGTGGGGAATTTAGCACCGTTTTTTCCATCGGAAATCTGAAGAATGCCGGACATGGTTCGCCCGCTGATCTCGATGACGCGGCGGATGGCAATGCCTCTTACGCCACCACCAACCCGCCTGCCGGAGGCTACCCGGTGACCCTCACGCTGGATTTCAACACTCCTGTCGATCTGACCCAGTTTCATCTTTGGAATCACTCCAACAAGAATGGCGCTGCGGCAACGAATGCCGGTGTGAAGAACTTCACTCTGACTTTCCACTCCGACAGCGGCGGAGGCGGCAGCCAGATCGGCGCGGGCTTCAGCGGCACCGCCAAGGCTGCCCCTGCGACAGGGACCTACGCTGCACAGACATTCGATTTTGGAACGACTTACCCTAAAGTCCGCTCCGTTAAGTTAGTGATCTTAAACCGGATCCTTGGAAATGGCTTTGTGGCAATGCGGGAAATCGGATTCGAGCGCACTGCGGCCCCATCCCAAAGTCCAGCTCCGACGCCTGACAAAATACTCGTTTACCTCGTCGGTGGCCAGTCAAATGCCGATGGCTATGGCATCTCCTCCCAACTCCCCGCCGCGCTGCGGGCACCCCAGCCGGACATCGACTTCTACCATGGCAACGGCGGAGGCTTCAGCACCCTACCAGCTAACCAGTGGCTAAGGCTTCAGTCCGGTAGCGGATCCATGAAGGGAAACGTCGGAGGCTTCGGTCCAGAACTCAATTTCGGCATCGGGATGCATCAGGCCCTCGACGCTCCAACTGCGCGCATCGCGCTCGTCAAGCACACCCGAGGCGGCTCCAGCCTCCACACCGATTGGCTCGCCAGCGGGAATGCCACCACCACCCGCGACGGCCCCGATTACCAAGCTTTCCAAAACACGGTCAACAGCGCCTTGGCCTCCCTCGCGGCCCTTTATCCCGGAGCCACTGTCCAACTCGAAGGCATGGTCTGGCACCAAGGCGAGGCGGACGCCGGCTCCCCCACCACCGCCAATGCCTACAAGACCCACCTCACCCGTTTCATCACGGACATCCGCGCCACCTACGGCAAAGACTTGAAATTCGGTATCGTTCAGCTCTCCAACAAGCAGACCTTGTTGAATCCGGACCGTCTCGCCACGGTGAAGGCGGCGCAGGCCGCAGTGGCGACTGCCCACCCGCGCAACTATCTGGTCACCACCGATGACCTGCCAATGGGTGGGGCAAGCACCATTCATCTTGGAACTCCCGGAAATCTCACCATCGGCTCGCGCCTGGCCGCCGGAATGCAACAGGTTCCAAGCCCCGGCAACAACCGATGACCCGCCTGCTTCCCACCCGATTGGGGGATGATCCGTCACCCGGTCA
>JBEGOB010000287.1:0-19424 GCA_041182265.1 Verrucomicrobiota bacterium
GGCGGGCGCGCGCTGATGCGCATTTCCCGGGAGGAATCTTTTTTTGTGCATTGCGCCAGGTGGCGAGTGCTCCACACCATTCGCGCGGATGCCTCGCCTTCCCACATGGCTTGAACGATACCGCACGCTGCCAGACAGCGTGCTGCGCTTTGCGGCTGGGCAGTTTTTGATCAATTTGATCAATGCAGCGCAGTTTTTGCTGCTCAATTTATTTTTGAAACACAGTGGCTTGGAGGACCCTGAGATTGCAGCGCTGACCTCGCAGCGCTTTGTGGCGACGTTTCTTTTGGCGCTTCCGGCGGGGCTTTGGATGCGGGGGCGTCCCTTGCGCAAGCCGCTCATCGTTGGGGCACTGCTTTTTCCGCTGATGGCTTTGGCGGCGCTTGAGGCGGTGCGCATGGGTGAGCTGGAACTGGCATCCGGGTGTTTTTTGGCGATGGGCTGTGCGGGTTTGGTGCTGAATGTTGCGAGTTTGCCGATGATTTTGCGCTTGGCACCGCCTGCGCAATCGAGTGAGGCCTTGAGTCTGACCTTCGCATCCTGGGGTGCGGCGAGCATTTGCGGCGGTGTTTTATCGAGCGTGTTGCAAGGGGTGGGCTCGTTGGAGTTGGGTGGCGTGCGCTGGGTTTTCGATGAGCACACCACCTTGTTGCTGCTCACGCTTGCAGGGTTTGGCGCGCCATTTTTGTATGCAGGATTGCCGGATCCCGTGCCGGCGGAAACCTCCAAAAGGCACTGGCTGCACGTGCATCGCGAGGATTTTCCGGTTCTGCTGCGTGCGCTCTTGCCGACGCTTTGCATTGCGGTGGGCGCGGGTTTGGGGATTCAGTTTCTTAACTTGTTCTTCAGCCACGTCTATCAAATGGAGTCGGCGCGGTATTCAGGTTTTGCCTCGGTGAGTTATGTGTTGGTTTTTTTGATGGGCTTGGTGGTGCCCGAACTGCGGCGGCGCATGGGGTGGCGAGGCGCAATTCTCGGTGTGCAATCCGCAGCGGTGGTGCTGTTGTTGGTGATGGGTCTAACTGAGTTGTGGAAATTCAGTGCATGGGCGCTGCCGCTTGCGATTGTTTGTTTCATCCTCCGCCAGCCCTTGATGAGCATGGCGGGTCCATCGACCAGTGAGTTGTCGATGAGCTATGTGGGTGAGCGGAACCGCGAGTTGATGAGCGCGTGCAGTGGTGCGATTTGGAGCGGCGCGTGGTGGCTTGCAGCACGCGTGTTCGAAGTTTTTCGCAGTCAGGAATTGCCGTATTGGCAGATCTTTCTAGCAACCTCCGTGCTGTATGGCTTCGGCACGATTTCCTATCTGGAGTTGATTCGGACTGTCGAAAAACGAGCGGAGAACTCACCGGATACGGCGGAGGACAAGTGAGGCATCGGCATCTTGGCCGGGCCTATTTTTCGATGCGGAAGCCGGTGCAGTTCGTGAGAAGCGGGATCTTCGTGACGATCGTATTCTTGATGTGGTGAGCGACGTTCGACTCCTCGGAAATTTCTCGGATGAAAGAATCCACCTCATCCTTCTCGCCCATGACTTGGAGTTCGACACTGCCGTCCGCTAGATTTTTCACCCATCCGCAGACGTCGAAGCCACGAGATAAGTCTTTGACGGTGTAGCGGAAACCGACGCCCTGGACGCGGCCCTCGAAGATGACTTGTTTGGCGATCATGGTGTGCTGAATTGCGCGGCGGTGCTAGGCAAAGCGGCGTTGATGAAGCGGATGCGTGTGGGTGAGGTGCGTGTGACGGCGAGGTGCCGCCCTTCTGGCGTGCTGAGAGTTTTCCCGAGTTTTGCAGATTCTGTTTGTCCACCAAGCGCGGCGGTTAGGTCGAGTGCGACTGACTGAAGTTGGTCGGCGGCGGCGGCTTGGGTGAGTTCGATTTCCCAGAGGACGGCGGAGGATGCCTCTCCATCAGGAAACAAAATGTAGCGGTCATTTTTCCAACAGGAGGCGATTTCCAAAGCGGAGCCTGCATCGCCGAGGGGTTCGAGCCACAGGCGGAGTCCGAGCATGCCGGCGCTTTCTGTGAGGAAAGGTGCTTCTGGCGGGTTGGGAAGTTCCAGTTCCGGGAGCGTGACCGCGGCTTCGCCCGGATAGAACACGGCGCGTGTGGTGGATGGTGGACTTCTGAAAGCGTTTTGAAATGGCGCGTCGCCTTGGACGTGCAGGGTGTCCGCCAGGCCTTTTCCCTCAATTTGCGGAAAGGTGGTTAGACCTTGGATGAAGGGTGGGAGCGAAGCTAACAATTGTTCCGCTGCGTTGTTTTCCGTCATGGGCATGAAGCCGATGGCGCGTGCGTTGGCGGTGTAGAAGCGCGCTTCGGAGCCTGCTGCGGCACCTTGGTGGAGGGCTTCTCGTGCGCGTGCGGCATCGTCACCCGGGTAGGAGGGCGGCGGCGGGAAATGTTGGTGAAGAAGGATGCGCGCGAGGATGCGGACGAGGGCGGCTTGGTCCGGGATGTTTTGCGCGTCGAAGCGGTCCGTCATCCACCCCTCTCCGGTCACATCATCAAACCATGCGCGTGCGCCGACGGAGCGGACGGCGGTGAGTTGGGCGAGGAGATTGTCGCCGGGGCGGAGCCAGCCGATGAAGGAATAGGCGTCTTGGCGGTCGTCAATCCCGGCGGGGCCGAAGCGACTCTCGATGGCGGCGGCGATGCGGTCGCGGAGTTCTTCCGAGGCGATTTGGTGGACGACTGGGCTGGAGAGGAAGCGGAGGTTCAGTTCCTTTTCGATGCGAGCGATCAATTCCGGTGGCACGGCGAGTTCACCGCCGCCTTGGGCGAGAGAGCGCAGCGAGTCGTTCTCGCGTTTGAGGATTTCATTTTCCTCGCTGGCGAGGCGGAGTTGGGCCTCGATTGCGGCGATTTCCGCAGAGGAGTTGGACGAGTGCCAATGGAGGCCTTGGAGGATGCCGCCGGCTCCGATGGCCCCGCCGATGAGCCATGGAAGCAAAGTTTGTGGAGTGGGCACGGGTTGGTTGAAAATTTTTCGCTAAGCGGAGATCACTGTTCGCCGCTGTTGAACGGATTGGTCTCAAGGGCGGAGGATTTCACGCCGAAGACTTGTTCGAAGGTTTTGCCGGGCAGGTAGTTATAGACGATGGGGGCGCTGCGTTTGCCTTCCGCATCATAGATGTAGGCGAGGCGTTGGAGCGGCATTTCCTTGCCGTTTGCCGGGTTGATCCGGCGGACTCGGGAGTCGAACATCAATTCTTCCACGAGCAGGCCAGTGGTCCGGTGGTAGCCGTAACTGACCTTGAAAAGCTCTTGTTGTTGGCCGTCCATGATCTTGCAGCCGCGTGGATTGCCGCTGGAGTCCATGGTGTAGATGGTTAGCATTTTAAGGATGCCGTTGGGCGAAATCGTTTTTTTGGTGATCCGTTTGTTGTCTGGGCTGCGGATGAAAACGGCGCGTGAGCCGTCTTCATGGCGCATGAAGCGGACGTTGGGGCCCTCGACACTTTCGAGCTCGTTCGCGTGGCTGGGCATGGCGGTGATGAGTCCGATTGCCGCGACGCAAATTTTCCAAGTTGCCAGTGATTTCATAAGGCGCAAAGTAGGCGGCATGGGCGGACGCTGCAAGCCGCCAATTGCGCGATGATTTGGAAAACACGAAGGGGCGAATTGGACCTCACTCAGCAGGCGCGAGTGATGGGTATTTTGAATGTGACGCCGGATTCGTTCTCGGATGGCGGGGCGCATTTTGAGGTTGGGACGGCGCTTGCACATGCCCGGGAATTGATCGCGGAGGGCGCGGAAATCATTGATATCGGTGGGGAATCGACGCGTCCAGGTGCGGCGGAGGTGAGCGCTGAGGATGAAATTGCGCGCACCGCTCCAGTCGTCGCCGCGCTGCGTGGGGAGTGGGATGGCTTGATTTCGATTGATACCTCGAAGGCGGCGGTCGCTGCGGCGGCGCTCGCTGCGGGTGCGGATATCGTCAACGACGTGAGCGGTCTTTTGGGAGATCCGGAAATGCCGGGGCTGTGCGCGGCGACTGGCTGCGGCGTGGTTGTGATGCACATGCAGGGCACGCCGCGGACGATGCAGGCGGCACCTTATTACGCAGATGTCGTCGCGGAGCTTCGTGAGTTTTTCAAAGAGCGCTTGGAGACACTGACTGCGGCAGGCATCGCGCCGGCTGCGATTTGCCTCGATCCCGGAATTGGATTTGGAAAAAGCTTAGCGCACAACGTCTCGCTGCTTGGCGCGCTGGATCAAATTTCCGTGGCGGGCCGACCTGTTCTGTTGGGAGTTTCGAGAAAATCTTTCATTGGTAAGCTTTTGGGCAGCAGTGAGTTAAGCGATCGAGAGTGGCCGACGGTGGCATTGACTGCGAGGGCGCGTGAGTCTGGAGTCATGCTGCACCGAGTGCATGCCGTCCGAGCGAATTTGCAGGCGCTGCGGATGCTTGAGGCAATTTTGGGTGTGCCGCTGGACGCTTAAAGGCGACGGGCGACGGTGTTGGTGCCCACGGCAAGGCGATATTTGCGAATGGCGTGGACGATGCTCTCGGCAAGGGCATTTTGGTAGGCGGGCTTGTGGATCAATTGCGCTTCGAGCGGGTGACTCATGAAGCCGCCTTCGAACAAAATGGCAGGATGTCGGACGCCGGTGAGCACGCTAAAGCGCGCCCGTTTGATGCCGCGGTCGAAGGTGTTGCGCCCAAGTTTTTGGAGGACTGCCCCGTGGACGGCGGTTGCGAGGGCGATGTTTGCCGAGTCGTGGTGGTTTCCAGCTTGCGAAACTTGGTCGTCAGACCGGACCCCGCGGCCATAGTGGGATACGCCGGGAGGGGACAGGGTGAACGTCTCGATGCCGCGAGCGGAGCTGCCGCCGGAATTGAAATGGAGGCTGATATAGATCGCACTTTCGCGGATGCGATTTGCGAATTCGACGCGTTCTTGAAGCGCGATCGCCTTATCGCTGTTGCGAGTCATGACGACACGGAAGCCCTTGGCCTCCAAGTTGCGTTTCACGAGATTGGCGAGTCTGAGATTGTAGCTCGCCTCGCTGCCAAGTGCATTGGTCGCGCCTGGATCGGTGCCGCCATGGCCGGGATCAAGAATCACCGTTTGGAAATTGCCTGCGGAGCGTATGAAATTCGGGCGGAGAACGGGGTCGATCAATTTTTGAAAATCAACGGTCGAGACGAAGATTTTTTCACCCATTTTCGTGACTGGGTGGCTGAGGATGAACTTCACCTGATTCATCAGGCATTCATGGCTGCCGACTTTGAGCTTCAGTTGGACTTTGGATTTTCCGCCGCTTGTCCGGATGAGAGTGACGTTGGACCCGGATTGAGTGAGTGTGTCGAATTGGTGGTAGCGCCGGATGCTGTCGAGCGAGACGCACTCTTGACCTGCGATTTTTGTGATTTCCCAGCCGCGGGGTGCTGCGGCGAAAAGATGGCTCAAGCCCATGACGCTCAGTGCCGTAGCGAGTGCGACTGAGCGCACAAGCGATGGAAATAGCGGAAATGATGAGCGGGTTGACAAGATCAAGCAGGTGGGTTTTGACGGAAGCTAGCTAGGAGAGTTCCTCATGACAACTCGATTTCTCGGCCGGGCGCGTGGTTTTGTGCGATCGGCCAATCTAAATGGTGCAGCTCATACGAAATACTGCGGAAGGATTGAATGTCGTCTGACCTTGAAGTCTAAGTTTCGACGCCAAATTCAAAATCATGCGTGAAGAATCGATTGAAATTCGGCATCACTTGCGTGTCCCGTGCCCAAAAAATCTCTTCTCTGAGGCTTCACACTGGATGCTGACAACCTTGAGCAAAGACTTAGCAAACGGCTGCAAACTTTCCATGATTTGAAAGAGTTAGATGCATTCGGTTCCGAGCCAAGACATGTCGAACGAGATAGGTAAACCCGGAAATTCCCCGTGAAATCGCACAGGCCGACTTTAACCAGACGCGAATGGGTGCGCATGGTAAATCTGTATTTTCGCTTGGGTTTGGTTTGGAGTATTGAGATCGTGCGCTTTGGTGAATTTCGACGATTGGAAATGAATGAGACGAGAAGCGGCGCTTGATCTGCCGTGGGATTTTGCGCAATTTTTCCAAGTCCGGAAGTCAGTGGCCTTCGGGAATTTTTGCCATGCGCTATTCTGCTAAGATCCGGTGTGTTTGCTTCGCTGTGTGGATGGGGATTTTTGCGCCGTGGGTGCATGGATTTCCGGCGACGGCGATTGAAGAGGACTTCGCTTTGACGGTTTGGGAGACGGAGGATGACCTGCCCAACAATGACGTTCACTCGTTAGCCTCAGATCAGCGTGGTTTTTTGTGGGTGGGAACGGCAAGCGGTTTGGTGCGATTTGACGGGCAAAAATTTCGCGCTCCGGGCCTTTCTGATGAGGCATTCTTTCAGGCATCCACCGTGTATTCCGTGGTCGAGGTGGGTCCGGAAGAGATGGTTTTCGTGCATGATCAAGATGCGCGAAATCGTTTGATGGTCTGGAGTCCGGCGGGGATGCGTGAGCACCCGGTGAACCGATCCCTGTTGCCGACGCAACGTGTTTTGTCAGTTTTCCGTGAGCGGGAGGGAGTTCTGTGGGTTCTATTGAATGATCGGCAATGGATCCGTTGGCAGGAATCTGGCGTGGAAGTATTTCCGTCGCAGGGTGTGATTTCTTCTTCGCAGGCGGCTTCGCTTGTCGTTGTGGGTGAGCGGGTCTTCTTATCCAGAGGAGCGGGTGTTGAGGTGTATCAGAATGGAGTGTTAGAAAATTTGCAGGGAGTGCGGGGAGGGCAGGTGGTCCTTGGTGCGGCCGTGGAAGGTGGAGTTTGGATTGCGGATCGTGATCATTTGCATCGTTGGCGGGACGGGCATTTGGAAACTTTGACGGCCCCAATACCGTCGGATACCACTTGGCCACCGCATATTTTATTGGAGACGCAGGACGGAGCGCTGTGGATGTCATTTTGGAATGCCGGGTTGTTTCGCTTCGGGGAGGATCGCTTGACTCAAGTTCCAACCTTGCATCGGACCTTGCGTTGTCTGTTGGAGGATTTGGAGGGGAATCTATGGGTTGGAACGGCGGGCGGTGGATTGAATCGGATTCGGCGTTCGCCGTTTGGTTTGTGGGGGGCGGAGGTTGCTGATACCATTGGTAGCGTTTGTGAGGATAGGCGCGGGAACAAGTGGTTGGGAAATGCACGAGGAATTTGGAAGTTAGAGAATGGTCGGGCCCTTCCCGCGGGAGATTCTTCGAACTGGCCGACATATGCGAATGCAGTTTGCGTGGACCAAGAGGACGCCTTATGGATTGGTGGAGCGCGGCAGATTTTCAGGATGCGGCAGGGGATTGATGAGTATCCTATGCCGATGGAGCCGGGTGAGATCCAACATGCGTATGCGGTCTTCTGCGCACGTGATGGGTCGGTATGGGTGGGGTGTGAGAAGGGGCCATTGCTTTGTTATCGCAAAAATGGAACTTTGGAAAGTTACGGGCCGGAGCAGGGTTATGACGGAAGTTTTGCGCAAGTTTTCGGTGAGGATGCAGGTGGTGATTTGTGGGTTGGGACGAGAATGGGGGACCTGTTTTGTTTGAAGGACAGTCGTTTTGAGAGGCTTGCAACTCCGCTTGGAGATTCCGGAACGGGGATTTTGACCATCACGCCTGGGGCGGATGGTGCGTTGTGGTTAGGGACGCGTGGTATTGGCTTTTTACGCTTGAAAAACGGTGTTTTCCGGACGGTTGGGAAAAGTTTTGGTCTGCCGGATGGCTTGATCGCGCAGACCCTAGCGGATGATGAGGGGAATTTTTGGATAGGATCCAGCAATAGTATTTTCAATGTATCCATCAAAGATTTGGATGCGTGTGCGGATGGGCGGCGAAAGTCGTTGAGGCCGGTGAAATTCGGGCGGGCGGATGGGATTAACGGCTTCTTTGCGACAGGGCAGCGCCAACCCTGTGCGTTTCGCGGGAGGGATGGCATCATGTGGTTTGTCGGGCGTAAGGGCGTGGTTAATTTTGATCCTTTGCATTTCAAGGCCAGTCCAGACATGGCGAGCACTTACATTGATGAAGTGCGTGTGGATGATGGCGGACTGGAGATCGGTGGATCTGTCTTTTCTTCAAACAGAAGATTGGAGTTTCGCTTTACATCACCCACATTCATTGCGCCGGATGACATGCGGTTCCGTTATCGGTTGAAGGGATTTGAGGAAGATTGGTCAGAGACGTCCGGGCAGCGGCTAGCGGTCTATCCGAGGCTAGCGCCGGGGAGGTATCAGTTTGAAGTGACGGCGAGTAGCCGAAGAAAGCGTTGGAATCCCGAGCCGACGACTTTTGCGTTTACGGTGGCACCCGTTTGGTGGGAGTGGTGGTGGTTGCGTTTGTTAGCGGTTTCTGTTGCTTCGGTGGGAATTGCGTGGGGAATTCGAATTTGGTCAAACAGGCGACTGCATCGGAAAATGGAGCGGCTTCGGCAGGAGCACAAAGTCGAGCAGGAGCGCGCGCGGATTGCGAGGGATCTGCATGATGGGATTGGAGCGGGTTTGACGAAGTTAGGCTGGTTGGCTGGGGATTTGAAGGCAGATAGCAAGGATTCGCCGGAGCTGTGCGAGCAATCGAGCTCTCTGTGTGTCGGGATTCGAGAGTTGGCGCGGGATTTGGATGCTGCAGTCTGGGCGGTGAGCCCGAAGCATGACACGTTGACCTCGTTGTTGGCGTATTTGTGTGAGTTTGCGGCAGAGCATTTTAGCCGGACTCCCATTCGTTGTCGGGTTTCCACTCCGGATTTCCTGCCTTCTGGCCCCTTGCCGCCGCATGTGAGAAACCATCTTTTCATGGCAACCAGAGAGGCTTTGAACAATGCTCTCAAACATTCCAATGCAAGCGAGGTGTCGCTAGGAATTTTCTATCAGAAAGGAAGATTGGAAATCGAGATTGCGGATGACGGTCAAGGTTTTGACGTGGCACAGGCGAAAGAAGGGACGCGCCAAGGTCTGAAAAATCTCGAGGAGCGGATGCGTGAAATTCAGGGAGTGGCGGAACTTCGAAGTGGTCCGGAGGGAACACGGGTCCGGCTTTTGATTCCGCTGGGAGACTAGGCGAGGAACTTCAGGATAGCTTCGGTTTTCGAGCGAACGTGAAGTTTTTCGTAAATTTTTCGGATGTGAAAGCGGACGGTGAAGAAACTGATGGAAAGCTGGTCGGCGATTTCTTTTGCGAGGTAGCCTTTGGCGAGGAGTCCGAGGATTTCTTCTTCGCGACTGGTGAGTAATTCACTGGTTTTTGTGGCTTTCGTGCTGGTGTCGCGGAATGACTCTACGACAAGCCGGGCGATGCCTCCGCTCATGGGGGAGCCTCCGTCGCGGACGAGATCGATGGCTTCGAGAATTTCTTCGCGGGACGTGCGCTTGAGGAGATAACCGCTGGCACCGGCTTTGAGTGCCTCGAAGACATGTTCGCTATCGCCGAAGACGGTGAAGACTAAGACTTGGGTTTCCGGAAGAATTTCGCGGACGGCTCGTGTGCACTCAATGCCGTTCATGCCAGGGAGTTGGATGTCCATCATGACGACGCGCGGCTTGAGTGTTCGGAGACCATCCAGTGCGGATTCACCATTTTCAAAGGCGGCGAGGAGTTCGATTCCTGGTGCGTTTTTCAAGACCCGGCTGAGCATTTCCCGGATTCCTGGATCATCTTCGACAATGACGACGCTGGTGGATTGGACGGACATGGTTTGGCGAGGTTCCAAGAATATAAGGGGTGCCCGTGGGTGCGGAAAGAACGATTAGTTTCGCAAGTTCCGTAGGGGATAGATGCTTGGAAATGAGTGCCTAGTCTGGTGCGTCGAGGTATCCTTGATTGACTGGGAGGTTCGTGACCTCCGTGGAGTTTTTGAAGGGATCGTAGAAGTCAATGCCTCGAGATTTAAGCCATGGCAGTTGGGGTTTGAGCCGCTTTTCGAAGTTGGAGAAATCCTTTTTGGCCTCGACGGTCCATGCGGCTTCGGCGAGAGCAATAAGGCGTGGCCATGTCATAAAATCTCTGCGTTCTTGGGTCGGGGTTGCTTCTGTCCAGAGGCTGGCCTGGATGCCAAGCACCTTCTTTTCATCACTGTCCGAGAGTTGGAGTGGTGCGGGAAAGTGGTAGGTTTGGCTTAGCGGGTTGAATCCATTCCAGCGCCGCCCGAATTGGTGGTCTTCATGCTGGACGAAGTCCAGGTAGCAGGGAAGTCTGGGTGTTAGAATGACGGGGTATGATGCCGCGAGTGCCTGAGTTAGAACATCCCTACGATCATGCCTCCACCACCAGATGACTGTTTTTTCCGGTGGGAGATTGCGCGCTGTGATTTCATCCCAGCCGCCAGTTTTGAAACCAAGTTGGTTGATGCTTGAGGCCATGCGGCGGTTGAACCATGCCTCAACGGCGGCAAGATCCTTGAGCTTTTCCTTCTTCATCAAATTCTGCACTTCGGGAATATTTGGCCAATTGTGCCAGCCGAAGTGCACTTCATCGCCACCGAAGTGAATGATCTCCGCCTCAGGAAAAAGTGCGGCGACTTCAGACAAGATATCATCGAGAAACTCCAAGGTTTCCTCTTTTGCGGGATTGAAGGTGAAGTGAGGCCACTTTTTAGGATCTGTCTTGCTACGATATCCTCCGCCGTCGTGTTGCGGGTATGCCTTCACGGCGGCGTCTGCATGTCCGGGCATGTCGATTTCCGGGATGACGGTGATGCCACGGCGTTTCGCGTAGGCGACAATTTCGCGGATTTGTTCTTGAGTGTAGAACAAAACCGGGGCGTTGGGTCGGCGGTCGGTCTCGCTGCCGCGTGCGCCGATGCGTGTGAGTTCCGGATACTTTTTGATCTCAATGCGCCATGCAGCAGAGTCAGTGAGGTGCCAATGAAAGCGGTTTAACTTGAAGCGGGCCATGGCGTTCATGAGGCGCTTTACGCCGTCGGTGCCAGTGAAGTGGCGTGACTCGTCGAGCATAAATCCGCGCCAGCGGAAGCGTGGTGAGTCGTTGATTTCGCGGCAGGGTATGCGTAGCGATTGGGGGTCCGTGCGGCGTGCGTCCTCCAGCAGTTGGATGAGTGTTTGGAGGGCGTAAAAATGACCCGTTGGGGTGCTTGCGAAGATTTTTATGTTCCCTTGTAGAATGCGAATCGCATAGGCCTCGCCAGAGGGGATGGATTGAGAGTCTCGTAACAAATTTCCGGAAAGGAACTGAATGGTTGCAGCGCTGTCGCTTGTGGCGCGGGCGACGGGGAAACCAGCTTGGCTAAGCGTATTTCGGTAGAATTCCGCATCAGCCGTTGGCGCTGATAGGGTCGCTCGGTCGGGTAGGATGAATTCACCGGGGCGCTGAGCGTCATGAGCGGGTCGCGGGATGACTTGGGCATGTGTGAGTGTGGCAATAATGCTGAATGTTAGAAGTTGGATAACTTTCAGAACATTCAGTCGTGTGGCGAGTGGGTGATGGCGTGTGATCACAAAGTGACGATCTTCGGAGGCTGTGTGGAATTATCATAGGCCCTTGAAAAGCCAGCTTTTCTGAGGTCATTCTTATCGAGGGCGCGTGCTGAGCCGTCCAGAAAGAAAGCGTGGGTTTTCCCTTGATTGCGGAGACCCGGGAGTTCGTTGGCATTGATTCCAACTCGGAAAATTTCCTTGCCGGCAGCGGTGGATGAGTCGAGCAGCAATGGATACGACTCAGAGCGTTTTACGGTCGGTAGTGAGAGCACACGTCCGTTGCTGCCGTCCGGGCGGCCATTTTCAATGCGCCATTGAACGCCAAAGTCGGCGACGTCGGTGAAGTTGATTGCATAGCAATCCCAGTGGAAATTGCCGGGGACCACGCGTTTGGGATTCCAGTGCATGAGATCCGCGCGATTTTGGAGTTCATTATTCCAAGTGCCTTTGGGTTTGCCGAAGTAATCGCGGATCATGTTGTAGGCGCGTTCGTCGAAGCCGCCGCTGGCACCGCCGCTGAAGAAGCTGAGGCTGCTATTTTTCTCCGAAGCCTTGGTCATGAGGACGATTCCGCATTGGCGGAGATTCGACATGGCCGTGGCGGATGCCGCACGCGCGCTGATGCGTTGGGTGAATCCGATGGCGATGGCGGCAAGGACCGCGACGATTGAAATGACGACGAGCAATTCAACGAGCGTGAATCCACTCGACGGGTGGTATTTTGGCTTCTGGTGTGAGATCTTCATCAGTTGGAGGGATTGAAAACGGGGATTATTGGCGTCGGCGAAGCAGTGCTGAGAAGCCAAGCAGAGAAAGGAGTGCACTGCTAGGTTCCGGGATGGCCATGATAGCGACATCATTTCCACCAGTGAGGCTGTTACTGGCGGAGTCTGCTTGATAGGTGATGATGAAGCTGGAACCGTTTTGCGAGAAGCTGGAGCTTTCTGCAAGGTCGGTGAACGTGCCCGTGACTGCATCCTCGCCATCATTGAGAATAAGGAAGAAGAAATCATCCTCCGCCGGAGTGAAGCCCAGAGAAAGATTGAGAATTCCATCTAAACTGACTGTTCCGCTTGTGTGGATTTGGTCGTAATCCGTGCCGGAGATAGTGCCATTGAGTTCCGCAAGGTAGCTGCCTCCGCTCAATGAGAAATTACCTGTGGTGAGGATTCCCGGGCTGTTTCCTGGGGAAACGGTGCCGCCAGTGCTGACGGTGAGTGCGCCAATGGAGCCTGATCCTGAAATGGTGCCGGTTCCTTGGATCGAGAAGGCACTATCAGTTGCGCTGCCGCTGGTGCCATTGCCGACGATAAGATTTCCGCCTGTGACCAGCGTTCCACCTGTGTAGTCGTTTGTGCCAGTGAGCGTAAGAGTGCCGCTGCCTGATTTCGTGAGAGCGCCATTGCCGGTGATGAGTCCGGAAAACAGCGTGTCGGCTGCACCCGAGAGACTGAGTGTGCTATCATTCAAGGTCATGGTGCCCTCTCCTGCGAGTGTACCGATCGCTTGATTCGCGGCAATGCTTAGGGAGGCACCGGATGCAATCGTGATTGTGGCGCCGGGGTTGAAGCGGTTCGCCGTGGCGGCGGTTGTCACGGCACCTTCCTGAATGAGAAACCCGCCTGAGAACGAATTGTAGGAGTTCAGGTGAAGAGTGCCAAGGCCGGTCTTTGTGAGGTTTCCGGGCCCGGAGATCGGCGACCAAAGTGTGAGAGTGGTTCCGGATGCTGTTTGTAGAGTTCCCCCATTGGATGTGATTTGGGTGCCGCGAGTTCCCCCGATGGTGAAGTTTGCGGTGCTAGCAAGAGTGCCACCGTCGAGTATCAACTGATTGGATACGTTCGATGCTGGGCTGGTGCCGAGGCGGCTGTCCGCATTGATGCTGAGCGTCCCGCTGGTGATTGTTGTTTTGCCGGTGTAAGTGTTCGCGCCGCCGAGTGTTAGGTTGCCATTGCCGGCTTTGATGAGGTTGAGCGTGCCGGATCCGTTTTCAATAATTCCGGTGAACGAGCTATTGGAGTTGGTTTCGCCAAGCGTGATTGTTGAGGCGGTGGCGCTTGAGTTTTTCAAGGTCCCAGTTCCGGAGAGTGAGCCAAGATTCGTATTGACCCCGTGGACCTCGAGAGTGTTCGCTGCAGCAATTTCCCAGCTGGCAGAGGCGCTGCTTGCGCTGGTTGCTCCGATACGCACGGTGCGACTGCTGCTGGCCGTAGTGCCGTTGATCCGTGCAGTTCCAGTGAATCCGCTATTATCACCGAGGAGGGTGATGCGGTCGATTAAGCGTCCGGTGTTGTTCGCCTTGAAGTCGATGGTTCCTGAGCCTGAGATATTGGCAGTAATATCGCGGCGAAACTGTGAGGTTGATGTGGAAATCGAAGTGGTTGCGTAGATGATCTCACTGGTTGTTTCTGTGTTTGCGACGATGGAGCCTTCGATGTTCAAATCACCGATCGTGGTGCCGTAAGAGATATTAAAGCGCCCGCCATTGAGGATGACTTCGCCCTTCCAGTTTACGGCGTCCACCGAGTTTTTTGTAATCCCACCAGCGAGGAATGTGGTGGAAATGTTATTTTGTACCGATAGACTTGCCGCACTGTTGATTTTGACACTCGCATCTGCGGCAAGACCGGTCACGCGCGTGCTGTTTGAGGCGAGTTGCACCGTGCCTACATCGATTTCAAGTGTGCCGTTGGCGATGCCGTAGCCGTTCAGAACATTGAGTGTGCCGGATCCTGATTTCGTGAGCGTGTTGCCCCCTAGATTCAGGTCGTAGAGGAGGCCATTTGCATTTGAGGTGCTCCAGCCATCGATCCCGAGCGAGCGACCGCTCGCGATGTTCCATATTTGGTCGGATGATAACGCGGTGCGCGCACGGATTGTTAAGTTTCTGGCATCTGCGGATGACATATCGATGCCGCCGGAGCCGAGTGTCAGAATGTTGCCCGTGTTGCCAGTGCCCGTGTTGTAGATTCCGACGTTGGCACCGGGATTGGTGACCTTGATGCCCTGCCATGATAAATCACCGCCGATGGCCGGATTGAGCGCGGATGTCATGGTGTTGTTGAACACCGCGATATCTTCAGAACCGGGGGCGTTTCCGCCGATCCAGCTACCACCAAGAATTAGATTATTCGCATCGTTTGACTTGATGATTTCCGCAGCGTGTGAGTGTAGGGAAATGATAAGAGTCGCACATACCAAGCGGGTGGTACGGGGGGGGAGTGTGTGGAATTTCTGTTTCATGGTGGAGCGGGAAAGGCGTTGATTCGTTGGGTTTGATAAGTCGGTCCGCGTTATTGCGCTTCACCCGTGAGCGCTGCACGAAGAAAGCCGCGTGATTGCTCTGTGGTGTTTGCGTTGAGGCGGAAACTGCGGTAAGACCAACCCGTGTTGAGGGCTGGCTCGGTGACTAGAGCGGGTGAGATTTCGCTGACGTCTGCGCTGAATGCATCTAGGCTAAAGCTCCCATGAATGCCGTAAGTGATGCCGTCTACAAGTGTGGAAGTGAGGGAAGGAGCTCCAGAGAAGACCGCTGAGTCGCGAACGGGCAAAGTGAGAGTGAGGTATGAGTTGCCATCACTTGATACGATCCCGCTTTGGATCTTGCCGTCGTTGGCTGGATTTGTCGGGTCACTGTCGAAGGCGAACTCCTCGAGGTTGCTGCGTCCGTCGCCATCGGGATCTGCAATTTTAGTTTTGCCTGCTGGGTCGCTTAGTGAGGCAAACGAGTCGATCCAAAGTGTGTATGGGTCGGCGGCGCTTGGGTTGATGCTGGTGAGAGTGATGGCATTCTCATCCGAGTAAGAGAGAGAGAATTGATTTTCGCCGATGATGACAGTGCTTCCTTCTAGTTGATCCTTGAAGGATCCTGTGAGGATCCCGGTGTAGGTGGCGAGAGTGAGTTTATCGCCATTAGGAATAATGCCGGGTGTTAGCGCGGTATCCGAAAGAACAAGGACGGTATCCGGATGGATGTCGAGGTTACCTATGATCGCGAGCGAGTCACTGGTTCCGTCTAGCGAGTTGGTTTGTATGACGAGCGAAGAGTTCGCCTCCATTGCTGCACCTGCGGTGGTGAGTGTGCCGATGCCTTGATAGCCGGGAGCTAGGGTTCCAGCGACCGTGATGGATTGCCCTGAGATTGTTCCTGAGCCGGTGAGTGTTTGGGTGGCAAGGAAGGGAAAAGTGCTTGTTTTCGAGGAGATATCCAGTGTTGCGTCCGCGCGGACAGTGATATTTGAGCTGTTGTTAAAGGAAGCGTTTTCACCGAGGCTCAGGGTTCCTGCGGCAATATTTGTGGTGCCAGTGTAGGTATTGGCTGCGCCAAGGGCGAGTGTGCCAAGCCCGGATTTTGAGAATGAGTCTGCGCCGATGGCAGATCCGCTGAGATTATCTGAGATGACGCCGTCGTGCGTGACGGTTTTTTCAGCAGCAACCTCGATGGTGCCGTTTCCAGCAGCGGTGCTGCTGCCGGTGTAGATACCCCGAGCGGAGTTGAGGGTTAGGGATTCTGTGCAAATCAGAGTGCCTGCAAGAGTGATTTTTCCGACTCCGCTAGCGTTTCCGAGATTGGCGTCGGAGCTGATGCTTAGTTTTGTTCCGAAGTTGAGAGTGGTGTTACCGGTATAAGTATTTGTTGCACTGACCACCCATGTGCCGCCGCGGATGGTGAGTCCGGTGAATGCCGTTTCCGATGGGTTGGTGATGATGGGAGCGAAAGTATTCGGGCTGTCGAGATAGGTGCCACCGAGATTGAGGGTGCGCGTGACAGTTGAGTTTGCGTGTTCAAAAGCTGCGGGATTGGTGAAGCTGAGCGCTCCGCCGCCGTTGTTGTTGATGAAGCTGTTGGCTTGGATCGTGAACAGGCGATCGGACGAGTCGCCAATTCCTGCGTAGCGGAGCTCACCGCCGTTAAGGATTAGATTTGCGGCCTCATTGGAAGAACTTCCGATGGAGGATGGCTCGCCGCCGTTGGTTAAGTTGAATATTTCAAGAGCATGGGTGCCGACAGTGCCAGTTCCAGTGATGGTGGTGGAACCGCTGTAGGTGTTTGCTGCGGTTAGGGAAACTGTGGATGTTCCTGTTTTTTCCAGACCGCCGGAGCCGGATACAACTTCATCTAGGGACAATTTCGTTCCCGTTGTTGAATTGTTGATTGCATGCGTGGAGTTGATCGAGATTGGGAGTTGAACCGCTTGGTTGGCAGCTGATGCATTTGAGATCGCACCAAGTAATTCGATACGGTTGCCGATGAGGTTGAAGGATGCCGTGCTACTCTCGAACGAAATGTTGGAGAACTGGGTATCTTCCGGCATATCATTGTCCGGCGAGAGATTGGCAGAACCGGTGAAGACGATGTTTTCGCCTGCGACAGGAGGTAAATCGCGCTGCCAGTTTGCGGGAGTGCTCCAGAGAGCGTCCGAGCCAAGTCCTGCCCATGTTGGGACGGGCTCGCCGAAGCTTTTTGCTTCGAGGTTGTCGATGTAGATCGTTTGGCGTTGGTTTTCCGCAGTGTTTGAAAAGTGACGGAAAATGAGCGACACGTGAGCGTCGAGGTTGCGTGAGTTGTTATTTCCGACAACGACAGGAGCGGAGTAGGTCTCGGTGCTCGGATCATACATCCAGCAGGCGAATTGCTTGGGCTCTAGGGTGAGTTCTGAAGAGTCTGGGCCGGTGATCTCTTGCACATCACTGGTGAAGTTTGTGATATAGGTGATGCGGTAGCCTTTACCTTGTGTGAACGATGGAAGGCTGCCTGAAATTAAGCTTGTTTTGGCTCCGAGAGTGACTACGCCATTGCGGAATTTTAGTGAGGCGACTGCTTGAGCGTCGTTGAGATCTGGGTTGGAATCGCTCGTTCCCGTGCCGAAACCAATAACGGTGTCATATCCTGGTGCAGTGGACTCATTGAAATCGAAGGAAGTTGCGACCGGACTTGCGATATACGAAGCTTTGAGGATGCCGTTGACGATGACGCGATAGCCCGCGCCGGGATTCGTCGTGTTATTGTTTGGAGTGAGTTCCAAATACTTGTTGGTGGGACCGAAAGGTTCAGAAATGCTGCTGTCGCGGATGACTCCACCAATGAAACCTTGGCGAAAGCCGTTGATGACCGTCGGGCTGACGCCAGTGGTCTGGCCGACAGTGTTTGACTCGAAGTTATTGGACCAAAGTGTGAGTTTTGGAACCAATGCTTGGCCGGAAACGGCGTTGACGGTGACGAGGAGGGCAATCGGGAAGAGGCAACGTGTCTTGAGTTTCATGGGCTTTGATGGAGTGGAATCAATAACGATGCCATATTCACAAATCCCAAGGGAATGGCTACCCGCACAAATGAACTGTTTTGATGGGCGAAGGCTGCCTCAGCGGCGGAGACCTAGGCGGATGAAGCGTGGCATGGTGGGGGAGGGGGGCGCTTCGATTGAAACTTCGACACGGTCGATATCTATCATTCCGGGCATCGGCGCTTGTTGAAGCGTGGTGCCGTTGATGCCGGGGATGATGGGGGTCCAAGTGATAAGATCATTGGACTCCTCGACGAATACCTCGCTCTCGCGAGAGGCGTGACTGCGCCGGTATGAGAAAATTGCATAGTCGTTGGCGATGCGGATGCTGGGGGCGTGGGCGTGCGATGCGGCGTTCGGAGGTGTGCCGAGGACAAACTCAATGGCGTTTGGCAGTCCGTCTTGATCCGGGTCGGCAGAGTCGCCTGCGATCTCCTGGACATTTGCTGAGGAGTCGAAAGAATTGATGCGCCAAATTTCGATTTCTTCACGTGGCAGCATTGCATGGATGACGGGGCGGATGTCCGAGTTTGGATTTTCGCGTGAAGCATAGTTTACAAGTCCGTCATTGGTGCGGGTGAGTGGGGCGATTGCTAAGTCTATAATCCCGGTGGGAGAGGGAGTGCTTAGGGCGGGTGTTAGGTCGATGCGTATGGGAGAATTGAGCACGGGAGTCCAGAGCGCGAGGGGTGGCCCGGTGGGTTCCGGGCGGCTTTGCCAAGTCAGTGAAGTTTCCGACCAAGTGCCTTGGGTGAGCGGATGGATGCCATGGATTCCTGGGGATTGGCTGAGGGTAGGAATGAGGCGGAGTGATGCTGCAACGGGAGTTTTTTCTAGGTTGGATAGATCGAAACGCAAAAAGGCAAGGCGGTTGTATACAGAGTTTTGGACCAATTTCGTAGTGAGTGACGGACTGGTTCCGTAATTGGTCGAAGGAGCGGCATCGTAGGCGAAAGTGTCCGCAGCGGCGTGGATTTTATGAAGTTCAAAAGCATGGGGACGGAGGAAGAATTTGGCGCTTAGAGTGCGTCCTGACGAGTTGGCCATCGATGCACGGATACGCAGGGAGGGAGTGAGTTGCTCGATGGAGATGAAGCTGTCAGCGTGAAGTAAGCCGGCGACAGGTTGCGCGATTTCAATGATAATTTCGCCGGTGTTGGACTGCGTAGGATCCGCTAGTGAAATTTCGAGGAATTCAGGATCTTGGTGAGTTAGAATACATGCTGCGGCACTTGATGTGATATTCGATGCAGTACCGGCTTGCCAAAAATTCACGGCGGTGAGGCCATTTGTGGGATCGGACACTGCTTGGGCTGTGGAGTGGTTGGCGGTGACGTGGAGATTAAAATGCGGTGAGTTTTGCATTTCATCCGCGCTGGCGACGGGTGCGACGATGTAAGCGTAGGAGCCTGAGGAAACAGCGTTTCCGTGGTTGATTTGGAGTGAGAAAACCTCGTGATTGACCGGGCTTGCAGATTGGGTGCTGTTAATTTCCTGCCATGTTCCGGTGCGGGACTCCGTGCTTAGAATGGTATTGGCTGGAGGACTGGGGAAAAAGTAACCGACGCCGTCGTGGTGGATCCACCGTGGGGCTGATAGGTTGATAATTCCGCCCGTGTGTGTGGCGGCTGAGTGGGTGACAGTGCCCTTGCGCAGGCATTGGTTGAGAGTGGTGAGAACGGGAGCTGTGGCGTTGGGTGCC
>JBEGOB010000288.1:0-5291 GCA_041182265.1 Verrucomicrobiota bacterium
GTGCAGGGCGCCAGCGCGCAAGGCGGATGGTCAGCCGGCCAGCTCACACGCTCCGGCGCCCTGGCCAAGCAGATCATCAGTGACTGGCCTGGCGCCACTGTACCCCCAGCAGGCTGCACGAGCGTGTCGGCGCCGCCAGAGACCTAGGCCGAGGCCCACTACATCATGGCCAGCGTGCAGGTCGAAACCGCCGCCGACACCGACAGCGGCAAGAACGTGGGCTCCATCGAAACCAGCGACTGCATGACCTATGACGTCAACAAAGCCACCGCCGACTGCAGCCATCCCAAGCGCCGACACCGACGCTCAGCGCCATCCACGCCACAATGTGTGTCCGCCAAGAATGACTTCGAAGACAGCCCTAGTCGGAGATGTCAGCCTGCTAGCCCGGCTCCGCCACCACCGCCGACCTCATGAGCATCTCGCGACTTATCAGACATCTCCTTGTTTATTTCTGTAAAGGCAGCAAGGCCTCTGCAAACGCCTTGCCCATCTGCGCAAAGATCTTCGCACTGCCAAAATAATGGTAACCGCCATTGGAAGCACCTTTGAGGGCCTCCCTGTCTTTGGGCGAAAGCACTTCCTCCAAAGCGAGATCGAGCTTCTCCTGATCGGCCTGAGTGATACCCTCAATCCACACATCCACCGCAGCATAATGCTCCGGGGATTCAAGGTCATATTGGTCATTGGCATAGACCGCCAATACGTTCTTCCCCTTCTTCAAATGTTTAATCTGTTGTTCTTCGAGGACGATGGAACCGTATTGGGGCTTGTCCTGCCACCAGATGTAGGTGTGTATCTTTTGTCCGTTCAAATAAATATGGAACCCTTGTCTCGCCAACACGGCGAGGCGATACGAATCGTAGTTGAGGTCCTCGACTTCGAAAGTGGTGCGCATGAGCAGAAATTCGCCCTCTCCCCATGTTGAGGGAAATTTCTCCAGTTTAATTCCGCTGTGATCCCAAACACCCTTTCCGATGGGGGCCTTGCCTTCCGTCCATTGGCTGTCATCGAAGTCAGGCATATACCAATTCTCCATACCGGTCGGCAGCGTGATGTCACGGAATCGCCGGCCATCATATTGCTCCATCTTGTCCTTCTTTTCGGTGGCATCAATCGTCGCGAAGCGCCAAATCTGTTCCTCTGGCAGAGACTTGCCCACTGGTTTCCAGTAATGATCCCATTTCCGTTCCCTATCCAAAGTTCCATCTTTTGTGAATGTGTGCGCCGTACCCACGATATTGTTATACTCGCCCTGCTTGGGTTCTGCGGCGGCAATGTCCTTGTCCCAGAAAGGCGCGGTCTCAACAGCAATCACGTTACCCTTGAATTCGGGCAAGTCGGCCGGTGCAGCCATGGCCTTGCGAAAAATCTCATTTTCACTCTCACCGCCGACTCCCAGCACGCCGATCACAAATGGCATCTTCGGAGCTGACAAGTCTTTGCGAACATCGCGAATAAACTTAGCCAGCAGGTCTGAATACACATCGTATTTTCCAGGTTGATCGGGGCCAGGATAAGTTGTCCCATCAACGAGGTCGTTAAACCCCTGAAGCCAGACAAAACCGGCCAGTTCATAGCCAGCCTTTTCGTCATACGCCGGACAGACCCGCTTGATGTCTTTTGTAACCTTCTGAACATGTTCGATCATCATTCGGTAAAACACCCCCGAGGCGGCATCTTTTTCATCCTGCCATTTTTTCCGGTCCTCGACTTTGGGAATGCCGTGGGCGCCCTGAGGATGCGCGTCCCATTGTTCCTGAATCTCCTTGGGCAGCTTGTATTGCCCGGCACTGGGCGGACGAAATTCGGTGTTGAGTGACCTACCGCCCCAGGCGGTCTTGATAAGCAAAATCGGCTCCTTCAGCTCTTTCTCCATATAGATCCCGAAGGTGAACTCGGGACCGATCTTTCCGCCATCCTGGGTGGGGTTGTTTCCACGTTCGCCAAAGCCGGCGGTCAATTTCCCCAGCCCCTCGCCATTGGCACTGCCATCATAAGGGCCGGTCAAATAAGATATCCAGACTTTGTCACAAACCCGTGGGGTTCCATCGGGATTGCGCATCTCCTTAAGAATAGGTGCCGTCAGCGGATCTTTGCCAATATAATCAAAAGTACTGACCGCCGCATGCCCCTCCATGTTGGACTGGCCCGCCAAGATGAATACCTTGAGCGGCTTGGCAAAGGAGATGGGCGAGAGGACGCAGAGCAGCGCTGCGGTCAGGATTACAGTGGGTTTCATTGTCATCGATTCGTTGAAATTTACTTTTTCGGCAATCTAACTCATGAGTACTTAATCAACCTTGCGGAGAAAGCATTGTATGGAGCGATTACTTGGTTCCACTCATGGCACAGATGCGGACGTAGTACTGCGGAGCGGCGGATGATCCTTGGCCGCTTCGACGGCCTTGATGGCTTCCTCCACAGCGCCGACACGCCGTTTGTTGAGATCGTTAGGAAAATCCCCGCGCTCGACCTCGGCGTTCAGGCTGGCTATCAACTCCCTCAGCGCCGGGATCTGCGGCTTGGCGGCGGATCCGTAACCGGTGATCATTTCCATGATCTCGCCCGTGCGGCTTTCGCTGCCATGGCCGCCTTGGGTCTTCGCCAGACCAACCGCTGCCGCAATCCCTTCTTCGAAATGATATTTGGCGAGCGCCTTCAAGCCCGCCATGCGGATCACATTGTTGAACATGGTATCGGCCGGACTGGGACTTTCTACAGCGGTGAGAATGACCGGGGCGAGAAGGATAACATCCTCTTCGCTGAGTTGGTTCTGGAAACAATGTTCGAGCGTGGCCCGAGCCATGCCATCCGGATTGGTGGACACCGCGCGGATCGCTTGGTTGCGCAACGTGGGATTCACTGTGTTAAGCTCCTCCCTCAGCGGGCCGGAAAACACGGCCGCGGCCAACTGGCCGTGCGCGATTTGCACGGGGTCTTCCCAACGTATCGGCCACGAGGGTTCCGCGGTCTCCTCAAGCGCCTTGAGAATACTCTCGATGGCCGGCTTGGCTGTCTCACCCATTTTTCTGATAGCCTCGGCCGCCTTGTAGCGCACCCAACGGTCCGAGTGGGCGAGTTGTTTGACCAGAACGGGCAGTGCTTCGGGAGTATTGATTCTCCCTAACGCCTCACAGGCACCCTGCATTTGATGCGGATTGCCGCTGTCGGCGAGTTTGATGAGGTCGGCCACCATCCCCTTGGACTCGGGGCGCGCCGCCAGCTCCTCCGCCGCCCAGCCGCGGACGACCGGCGACCAGTTACCAAAGGCGGCAATCAACTCCGCAGGGGACAACTCGCGTCGATCGAGATCAAAATGGCCGGCGGCCACGGCGGTGGCGGCATCTGCCTTATTCAGCCAACCCGAAGCATCCAAGTCACGGCCGGTGATAACGAGTTTCCGCAGTGGGAGCGAGTAGGTGAGCACATAAGTGGCGGCAGGACTCAGACCATAGTAACTGCTGTTTCCAAAGTAGGTATTGTCATCCGTCTGCCCGGCTCCGTATTGTTCGCCGCCGTCATAGGTGAAAGATCCATCCGAGCGACGGACCAAATCAAGGTGCCACGAAGACTGACGGAAAAACGCCGCCGCCGTCTCGGGTCCGCCGACCGCGGCACCGAGACCGCTCCACAGATAGCTAAATCCCTGCCCGGTATGACCGTATTCTCGACTGGCGAAACCTGCCGTGGCCATGCGAGTGAAGAACTCCGTCTCCTTCGGCTTGTTGCCAATCGCGGCAAACATCACTGCAGTGATGGAATTCTTGCCGTTGTTCTCATGGTAGGGCCACGGTTCGTGCTCGCCATAAGGAATGGCACCTTTGTCGGTAAAGTAACCGAAAAAACCAGCCGCACGGATCATGGCCCGATCGATTTCCGGGTGCTTCACACCGCATTTGTTGGCCAGCACGATGGCGAGGTTCGCAGGGAGTCCAGCCATGTTGACGGGACCGTAAGGCGGTACAGAACCATTGAATTTGCCATCCTTGCTGAGCGCGGCAAAACCATGGCCGAAGGTGCCATACATACTCTGGCCGCGGGCCAGCTTCAGAGCACTTTTTTCGATCCAGGGCAATACCTCCTGGTCGCGGGTAACCATGTAATATTCGCAGACAAACAGCAGGCGATAGCCCATGTTCCAAGTATCGCCCCAGTTGGGGCCGACGGGTTTCTTGTCAGGATCGAGATTTTCCTTGGCCAGATCAAGAGCGAAGTCGCGCAGTTTAGGTAGGTATTCCGACTGACCCGTAGCGAGCAAGGCCAGACCTTGGATGGATCCAGCCCAGTTCGGCTCCATGGTTTCTTTTTCGAGCACCTTGATGGCGCCCTCGAGGATACGTTTTGATTTCTCGCAGTTCCATGGCGCGGTCTCGCTGTAAGCGCCCAGCACGGAGAGCTTTAACGCGAGATCCTTCGCTTGACCCGCTCGCCAAACGTTGAGTTTGAGCACCCCGCCCCGAGCCTCCGTTTCCGCTACCTGAATAGCCAGCGCCATAGATTTGCGCGCGTCGTCGCCGAATGGCTTGCCATCCACACCAAGGATCACATCGTCCACCATCACGACCCCGTCAGCAGGTGATCCGGCTCCCACATGAGTGACTAGGATCTGACGGCTGGCCAGCGTGGTGCGACCTTGTGCAGCATCGAGATTGTCCGCCGCCTTAGTGTAAATCCAACCTCGCAGGCCGGTCGCACCCAGATTGTACGTGAGTTCGCGGTCGACCGTCTTTGTGTCTTTGGTGAGGTCGGGGACTTGAGAGAAAAGCGGGCGGGTAAGGCCCATCGCGAATACGACCAGCAGGCCGATGGTTTTAATAGATGTTTTCACAATGCAGGTCCTCGTGGAAAAGGATTACTTCAACAGACTCTTCATACCCTCGCCAGCCGCCTCGCCAATAAGAAAGTAACTCTCCGCATTCGCGAACCAGTGATGACCATGCCCGGGACAGGGCGAGAGTTCTGCCGGCCGGGCAAAATCGGTGGTCTTGATGAATACAGCGTTCTTGATCTGCTTGGTTCCGGCTTCCTGCGCCTTTCTGAATTCAAACATCTCGCCCTCGGTCACCGGTCCGCCATTGCCCAGTTCGCCGACCACCACCGGCATGTTCGGCGCGTTGAGTTCCTTGCGGAGATCACTGACCAAGTTGACGAGATTCTGCGCATACTCGGGTATCGCTGGTGCCGTGCACATGTCGTTCCAGCCCTGTTGCCAGTAAAAACCCGCTAATTCGTAGTTCTGATCGCCGAGATCAGCCAAAGCCGCGCGAATTTCTTCCACCATTTTGGTG
>JBEGOB010000289.1:0-2605 GCA_041182265.1 Verrucomicrobiota bacterium
AGGGCGGCCAAATCGCCCTGTTCCCGGGTAAGTCGGCGAAAATCATCGAGGATGACGCAGCTGCGGTGGCCGGTTTCGAGGGGCAGCTCAACGCAAACATTGCGGCTTGGAAGGGTGCGGAGCGTTTCATGATCCATCATTACCGCGACGGAGCCATGCTGGTGGTCCTCGTGTTTTGCGAACGGACTGCCGAAGTGAATTGGGAGATGGACCCGGGGAGCAGCGTTGTCAAAACCCGCATCGGCCGTCCAGTGATCCAAGACGTGTTGTTCTACGATCAGAGCACGGGCGAACTTGAGATCGAAGCCTCCCAACAGAAGCACAGGGAAGTGCTGCGCAATTCATTCGCCCAGGGAGTGATGGGCGACGATTCGTTCTTTCCAATGGAGCAACAGACACGCGTGTTGAACCTTCAGAAGCTGATCGAGCTGGATTTCAAGCTACCCGTGCGAACCGGTCATCATGCACAAATCACCGCCATAACGCTCAGTGAACTGATTTCAGGAAGGCCGTTCACAGCGAGTCTTGCTGCAAACCGTCAGGATGTGATTGAAATTCTGCGGGCGAAGAAGGCCGAAGGATTGCTCAACCGCACGTCAATCAAGAGCGTCCGCATCGAGTTGATTCTCGGGGCCGGACGCCTAGACCGCAAATCCATAGAACTGAGTGGTGACAACCGCATTAAATTCAACCGCGCCAGCCATGCCGACGAAGTCTATCGCTACCTCCGCCACTGGACCCTCATGGGCAAACGGGTCTTGGAAGAGCAAGATGCTGCATGAGCTGAGTGCTGGTATGCCGTGTGTTTATCCGGCTTGCGCGTTCGAAGTCCCCCTCCTAGCCAAGATGGTCAGGGGCGGGCTTTTTGTGCCTGGATTCTCCCCGGATAGTGGCGATCATATTGGATTGGAAGTCGACGGCGAGATGCGCGAGTTCTGCGTCTATCGCGTGCGTGGTGAGTTCCATTGCGAAGAGGTTGGGGTGGTTAGACCGCGAAAGTTGCAGTATTCGGAGGAGGAATTGGTGTTGCACACGTTGAACCGTGAGGCGCTTTACTCCATAATGGCGGATGACTTTGGCATTCCGGGTCCGGTTGCTGAACTGGGTCGCGGCGTATGGGAACTCGGTCGAAAAAACTTCCCTGGGCAAGGCAGAGCCAAAATCATCTTCATTGAGCAAGGGGTGAGCGAGAACGATCTTGTCGCTTGCTTGGCGCAGCATGGTTTCAAGACAAACTGCCTTCTTTTTCGAGGTAACCAGCTTCGGCAAATCCAGATCCCTGACAAGACAGTCATTCACTCTCAAGTGGCGTTTCAAGCCGGACAATTTGTAACGGACGCATTTGAAGACGTTGTGGCATCCAGAGGACACTCGCTTCCTGTTACGGGAATCGATCTGGATTCGTCACCACCACGGTTGGTGATTTGCGGCGAGGATTTTGTCCTGCCCGTGGTTCATGGTAAGCCGCTTATCGGGTTGAGGTATCTTTCCATACTCTTCGATCGTTCCCGTGATCCAATTCCTGTTTGGGATCTGGTCATGGCGGTCAATCCGCCGCCAGCACCAGATGGGTCAAATGAAGAAGAGGAAGACGAATCGGTTGATCCGGAGCAGATCATGACGGGATCCAAGCGTGGCGATCATCGTTCTAAATTACGCCCACAGTGGAACGATGAAGAAATGAATGCTCATTCGAAGAAGATTGCCCGTCAGGAACTCGCCAAAAAACAAGCAGCACTTGAGTCTCTTGCTTCCAAAGGAGAGAAAACGGGCAGTGCCTTCAATAGGCTGGATAAGGAGATTTCCGAGATCCAATCGTATCTGGGAGGTAGCCAACGGCTTGGACGCAAGAACAAGGCCATCAAACCGGGCGACAGGGAAAGGGCGCGAGATTCAGTGCGCAATGGAATCAACAAAGTGATACAAGTCGTTGAAAGTCAAAATTCTGAGCGTGCTAAAGAACTCAGGAATTCAATCCACTTCGGGTATGACGTGATGTTCAATCCGCCCCCAGACTGGGGGATTTAGCGGTCTGGGAGTTCATCAACTCCCAATTGGGAGTCCAGACCTCCCGCCTTGGTTTTTGACAACAAAAGCCAAGGTATGACCACCACCACAATCCCCAACCACGAATCCGTCGCGCCACTTTGGACGACGAAAGACTTGGCGAAGATCCTCGGATGTTCAGAGCGCCAAATTCCGCGTCTCCGCGACGAGGGGCTGCCCGCAGTGCATGTGGGCGGTCTGGTCCGCTTCATCCCAGCCCGTGTGATGGCGTGGTTGGATTCTAGGGACGAGCGCGCCCGCCAACTGGCTGACATCGCGGCCTCCGGTGACGACGACAACGCCGAGTGCGCCGCTGTGGCCCTTGCCCGCGAATTTCCTCCCGCCCCCTGACCGATTTCCGCCGTCGGTCGGGCTGTGCCGGCGGTGGGTCATTCAAAGCAGCCACCTCAACAAACCAAATCAAACCACATCATTGCTATGAAACTATCCGCATCTGGATCTACCACCCCATTCGAAGCACACCCTGAATATGACGGCCAGGCCGTTTGCGTGGACGTGACTCCACTCAAGAAAACCCCGTCGAACTACGGCGAGCGCG
>JBEGOB010000290.1:0-3202 GCA_041182265.1 Verrucomicrobiota bacterium
GTCGAAGACATGCTCGCCTCCGGCCTTGTCGCCACCGGTGAGCGCCATCCGCAATGGGGAAACTCCAACGACTGAAACGGCCATGGCATACCGCATCATGCAACCACGCTTCCCGCTGGGACGAACAGTCGCCACGCCCGGTGCCATCGAGCTCGGGATCGACCTGGCGTCCTACATGCACCGCCACCACTGCGGCGACTGGGGCGACCTGTGCGACGAGGACAAGCAATCGAACGAGGATGCTCTGATCCACGGCGACCGCATCCTGAGCTGCTACCAGGTCGGCGGCGGGAATCGGATCTACATCATCACGGAGGCTGATCGCCAATCATCGTGTGTGATGCTGCCGGAAGAGTATTGACTTTCCGGCAAATTGCCGGAAGCTTCTGGCATGCGTGCCACGACTGCGAAACGACCCTCCAAGCCAACGACCGAGCGACTTGAAGCTCGGGTTCCCGCACCGATCAAGGAGCTGATTGGGCGTGCGGCTTCCCTTGAAGGCGTGACCCTAACCGATTTCGTCATCGCCACCTTACAGAAAAGCGCCGCCGAAGTGGTGCGCGAGCACGAGGTTTTGAACCTCAGCGTCAAGGACAGCGCGGCATTCGCCAAAGCCATGCTCGCTCCGCCGAAACCCAACCGCAAACTCACCCAGGCGTTCGCCCGTCATCAGCAGAGCGTCATCGTGAAATGAACGGTCTGCGCTCCGAAGCCCTAAGTTCGTCCCACGACCGAGAGGGGTTTTCCTGCGGCGTTGCCGCTCTGGACAATTACCTGCAGCGGCAGGCATCGCAGGACATGCGGCGTCATGTGGCAGCGGTATTTGTCATGCTCAGGGAGGGCCAACCCCGGACGATCCTCGGCTATTATACGCTTGCCTCGTATGCGGTTGAGACAAGCGGCCTGCCCGATGATACCGCCAAAAAGTTGCCACGCTATCCGACGACACCCGCAACGCTGATCGGCAGACTGGCGCGAGCCGTTGATTGCCCCGGCATGGGTAGCCTGCTTCTGGCCGATGCCCTTGGGCGGATTCTGGCGAATACCCGGGAGGTCGCCTCCGCTCTCGTGGTGGTCGATGCGAAGGACGATAGCGCAGAGGCTTTTTATCGAAAGCACGGCTTCATTCCGTTCGGCGGTTGCGCCCGGAAGCTGTTTCTGCCGATGAAAACGATTGCCGAAGCAGCGCAACGATCCGCTCGATAAAGTCCACTTCGAGTTGCTTCTCGGTCAGCCGAATGACCGTCCAGCCTGCAAGCACGGCTTCGAGATACTTCTCGGAGTCCTTCGCATATCCGCCGCCCCGGTTGTGCCGACCGCCGCCTGGGATGAAGATTCCACCTTCGATTTCGATGAGCGTTCGGCTTCCCATGTGTGCGAAGTCGGCGCGCCACCGAAGGGAAGTATGGAACCTCACTTCCCGCTCCAGAGGCGGACCTTGTGCTACCCTCCAGAGCAGCAGAAACCTTGATTCTAACTTGGATGTAGCCATTCCCCTAGCAACCGGAGTCAACGTCCCGATCTCCGTTATGTGGGAAATCGGAAAAGTAAAATTTCATGTAAATTGGACGAGGGTCGCGATACCCAGGTCATGAAGCGGGTCCGTAAAAGATTCCTTCTGGCAATTAGTAGCAATGTGTTTCATGTTAGAACAGGTAGATGATTCCTTCGATGATCGGATTAAATTGGGTTCCGTTGCGATCGGTGTCTTGATTCTAGGCGACCTAGTCGATTTCTCAGCAAGATCCGCATGGGTGACAGCATGAGCTGGCTTGGTGTTCTCAGAAAACCTGATGAGGTGTGGTGGATGATGGTATCGATATCAGGACGGGTGATGCATGAGTTTATGGGGGGTATATCTGCTGATTTCCTGAGGCATAACGAAGCGGGACACTTGGCCCCCTATAGAAGGGGGGCCGTGTCCCTGTCCCGTTTTCGCGGCCGGACAAATGCTATGTGTCCTGATCTTGTCCCGTTTGTCCCGATGGATTTAGCACCCACTTGCCACGCTCCGTTTTCCTCAGAACACCTAGGACTTCCGCACGCTGCATCTGTTTCTTGACCGTCTCTTGCTTGGGCGCGCTTTCTGTCCCGTCGATGTCCCGAATGATCTGAAGTGCTTGCTCCGCCGACAAAACAGGACACGGGTCATCTGTCCCGCTTTCAGCCGCTTTGGCAAAGATCGCAGTCCACTTCTCACTGGCATCGTCAGTCGACTTCTGTTTGCGGGCGTCGATCTTGAGGGAAATCCAGCGGCCGAAGTAGGTGTGCATCTTGAGTGCCTCATTCCATGCGAAACAGAAACCCTGCTCGCGAGGGATGTCCCGTTTGCGCATGTCCATGCCCCACATCGTGGAGATCGAATCTTTCGGATCCTTCTCGATTCGCAGGTTGGCGAAGGCCTTGCGATTGAGCTCGCTGCCAAGGTGGCCACGTGTCTTGCCCTCGACAGACGAGGGATTCTCATGGAGCACGCAGATGATGGCGGTGCGATACTCCTGGGCGAGAGCGTGCAGCCTCGAAATTAGCTCAAGCGACTCGGCCTCGTCGTTGGGTGAACTGCACAAGTCGGCAACTCCGTCGATGATCACGATGTCGATGCCACCCTGCCGCTGGAGCTCCTTCTCAAGCGCCAGTTCAAGAATTGCCAGACGCTCACTTCTGGCAAAGCGAACCAGCGGCAGTGAAACGAGCCTTGTCGAAACCGCCGGCATTCCGGACCGCTGCACCGATCGACGGACTAGCGCGTGCCAGTCGCCGCCGCTTTGTTCGGTGTCCAAGTGGATGATGGCACCTCCGTCGCCGCCCTGCCATTTGAAGCAAAGGGTGTCGCCCGAGCATGCGTAGTTCCCGCGTTGGCATGCACCCAGAATCGCCGCGATGACAGCGGTTTTCCCGACCTTCGACTTCCCCTGGATACACGTTAGATTGCCGTGGGCTGCGACCGGGTAGTCGCCGAGACACAGGCATAACTCGTCTTCCGGGGGAGCCTGCTGCGGGTCAAATGCCAATGCATAGGCTCGATCCAGCAGTTCCGTGGCCCCAGTGAGTTGAATATCCTCGGTCCGCCGCACGAACCGACCGGTCTGGATCGAACAAACCATTTCAGCAATCGATTTCCCATCGGCGATGCCCCACGATTTGAGATGGTTCTCGACGCTGCGCTGGTCCATCGGGACAAGCGTGTCACCGGTATCGAGAT
>JBEGOB010000291.1:0-4467 GCA_041182265.1 Verrucomicrobiota bacterium
ATCGCCATCACCTTCGGAGCCGCCGGCCACGTTTCACGCGCCATCAAGGCCAAGGAGGAACGCAGCCGTCTCCAGCTCGAACACCATCGCGAAGTGATGGAGGCCATCAGTCGTCTCGAAACCAACTTCAACCCAAGCAAGCAGTTGCCATGAACGCCACCCAGACCACCGAAAAGCAAACAGCCGTCGATGCAGTGAAGGAACTCCTCGACCTCCATTTCGATGACGCCGAGGACTGTGCCGATGAAGACGGCAAGTTCAGCCTCGGCTTCCGTGTGACCTTCGACCGCTCGCACTCGCCCACCAAACTCAAGGTAACGTGCCGCGTATCCAAAGTGACCACCGACGAAATCGAGTGCTCCATCGACGATCCTGCCCAACCGAAACTTCCGCTTTAAGGATGCCCACCCGCGCTCGCCGAGTATTCAGAGGGACCAAGCCACCAAGCAGGCTGGAAACGCGCTTTGAACTGCTGTGGCGGGCGCAAGGTGGACCGGAGTTGGAAAAGGAATTCCGCTTCCACCCCGTGCGCCGCTGGAGAGCCGACTTCGCTCATCTCGAATCCAAAACCCTCATCGAGATCGAGGGCGGTATCTACGTGAACGGTCGCCACAACCGCGGGGCGGGCTTCGCCGCCGATCTGGAAAAATACCTGGAAGCCACTCTGGCCGGCTGGCACGTCGTCCGCCTCGGGCCGAACGAACTGACCGCGGAGTGCATCGGGCGTCTCGTTTCTCTGGTGCGGGGCGGCTGACTCCCGGCGCGACAATCATCCACCAATCTTCCTCCAAAACGGGCAAAAAACCGCTCGTTTTACACTCAACTTTACACTTATCCGACGTCCAAAAAAATCGGAAGAAAACGCCGCAATCCCATATTCCAAAAGGGTTCCAGCCGCTTCAGCCGTTCAAAATCTAGCAATTTCGACGCAAAAAAAGTGTAAAGTTGAAAAAGGCACCTTTCACAGGATTTGGATGGGGGTGTTGGGACCCAAGGACTGGAACGGTCACGGAAATAGATTTCCTCCTTATTCCAAGAGGTTTGCGCGCACTTTCAAACAAGGGCTTCGTCACCAAATCTGCTAGAATCTACTAGTCATGCCCTCGTGAGAATAGGGGCCAAATAGGCTATCTACGTTTGACCCACAGCCACAGACCTATAACTAACAAGCCAATCGTCCATCCGACAACCCACGGCCATGAATCGCGTTGAGTAGAAATACCCTTAGCATCCAGAGACTCCGCCGGCTGTTTTCTATCTACACTTTCAGCCTTTGGTGATTTTGGCCCATCATCCGGTGGGCTAAGAATCGATGCCGTCTCCCACGATCCGTCAAAATTGAATCGATATTCGACTGACTGCCCTTTGAAGGAGAAAGCACGTCGGCCCGATTTCACCTGCTCCCACCATGTTTGCCAGGCAGGGAGAGCACCGGGGAGATCAGACGTGGTGATAATCGGTCTCCACGGCGCTTCCCGAATCCCTAAACCGCCCAAGGTGATGACCGCGGATTGAGCCAATGCGGGCGGAGTGAATTCTCCTTGCGGTGGTAGCTCCCACGTCTCGGACAGCATTTCGCCAAGCACTTTCACATTCTCAGGACTCGGAAGATGCTTGAGTGCTTGAAATCCAAACATCGTCTCCCTTTGTGCCCGATTGATGGCAGCTTTGGGATCTGGACCCTTTAGCGGTTCATAAGCTTCACGGATGCGATTGGCGAAATATTCGGCGTGGCCAGGAATACCCACCAGCTCCAGCTGAATCTTGTGATAAATTTCATCAACAGCAGAGCTATGGCCGGAAATTGAACGCCGATACCCCATATTCTTTAGTCCGACCCAGAGTGCTGAAGGACGCTCTAGCTCGGGCATGCTTTTAGCCTTAGCTAGCTGATCCTCCCAATAGGCAACCTGCTCCGCCTCGTTCTTTCGGCTCTCTTCGTTGTATTCTGCATGAACAACCAAGAGGCAAGTGATATACATCACAAATGCTATAAACGTCCTCATCAGTTGTCTCCTGTAGGTTTGGTTTTCAGCCATGCCTCTGCTTCATCCCATTCGCTCTTCACGAGAAGCTTTCCATCTTCAAGCGAACGATTGAGGCCACTGCACATTAGCCGGGCCGAGTGGTTTGTTCCAGGAAGTTCCGCTACTCCCGCTCCAGCATCTGGGTGACCGTATCCTACGAGGACATGCCCAATTTCGTGTCCTATAGTGGCGATTACATCGTTGGGAAGATTGTAGTTACCCGATTGATTTCCAAGGACCCAACAAGTCGAATCAGTCCGGTTTGTGCTTCCAAACGCAAACTCAGTACCACCAACCAAAAAAGTTCCTTGGTTAGCGATAAGGAAGATTCTTATATCGACGGGTTGTTCATTTGCCACTAGGTCGATTACTTCTTGCTGATCTTTTGAGGTGATATCGTTAGCTCCCGGAGCGAAGTCATAATTACCGTCAGTTCCCGGGTCTGCCACTAGAAACTTTAGTGTTCCATCCGGGTTCTCGTCGAAACTTACGTCGAACCACGCGTTGATCTGGCGAGCAAAGAGCTCGTAAAGATGGTTACTCAGTTCGGTTTTTGTCGGCAACATGAGCTGGTCAAGCTCTCGAGTTCCTCCATTTTGGCGCAACAGGTTAACAAAATGAACCTTAACCTTAACCTTTCTATATTTCATGGTTTTCACACGTATTGGCAGGTCAACCACGCTACCATGTGGTCCAAATTTGAAGATTGGAGTATCATCGCTGGTTGCATTGGCACCCGTGCCGCGCCACAGCACCGAGGGTTTGACGGGGCCCAAAGTGACAGTTGATGGATCAGCTTCAGCATGTAGGCACTCGATGCTCACCTCCGCACTTGGATTTAGAGGAACGTCGAACTTCATTGCATTGCTGTAGTCTGTCGGTGGAGGTAGACCAGAGATAGGAGCCATAACCCATAGCGCGTCTAAGTAGCCATGGGCCTGAGGTGCGACACTGTTGGAAACTATGTCCACACCTGTTGCAGCGATATTATCCTCGATCGCCACAGGAACAAGGAATGCTTTCTTCCCGGTGACAAGGTCCTCATCATCGCCCTGCTTTTCAGTCGTGAAGACAATTTCGCGGTTATCAACGAGCCAATGGTTCCCTACCGTGAAAAATGTATTCGCGCCTCCTTGATTGCTCGAAAATGCCTCCGAAAGGGGCTTTTCCCCGATCGTCGCCTCCCAGTCATAATCCGGCTGGTTGTCATTATCGAGCAAGTGCTGCGGATCAGTGCCCAAGTGGGTAATGTAGCATTCGTAGCGATTCGTCCTGCGGAGTTTGACAGTGGCTGTGGCTTGCTGGCCGAATCCGGGGCTAGCGAGGCTGATCGTCCGGCGGTCTCTGGGATCCAGACCTCTCAGCGTCAGCATCCATTTTTCAGAATGGCTACCGCTTGGGTCGCTTACGGTGAGCGGGACGTCGACTACCTCCGCCGCAGGAGGAGGGTTGCCTCCATCGGTCGGGTCAGTGGGATCTGAACCTTGGGTAACTTCAATGAAATCGTTTACGCCATCTCCGTCCGTATCGGGGTTGTGGGGGTCACACCCATTGAGCCATTCACGAAAGTTGTCGAGTCCGTCGTTGTCTGGATCTCCGGTAGCTCCATTGATTCCGTTGCCGCTGTTTGGGTTGAGTGATTGCTGAACTTCCCACCCGTCGGGCATGCCGTCGCCGTCGGTATCGTGCTTGGTAGGGTTGGTCAGGTGGGTATTGATTTCAGCGGAATCGGACAGCCCGTCGTTGTCCGTATCGGCTTTGAGCGGATCGGTGAGGTGGGTGTTGAGTTCCGCTTGATTGGTGAGTCTGTCGCCGTCCGGGTCTTCCTGTCCGTCCAGCGTGCCGTCGTCGTCCGTGTCATCATTCAATGGGTTCAGGCCAAGTCTTTGTTCTTGGACGTTGGTGAGGCCGTCGCCGTCAGGATCAGTGGTGTCGTTGTAAACCAGCGGGTCAAGCCCGTTGGCGACTTCCCAGCCATCGCGCAGCTTGTCATCGTCTGTATCAGGATTTGTTGGCTGCGTGTGGTGGATTCGAACTTCAGCGATGTTAGTAAGTCCATCACGATCTAAATCTTCCTGTCCGTCTGGAATGCCGTCTCCGTCGGTATCGAGTTTGGTTGGGTCGGTGACAGTGAGAAAAACCTCCTCACTGTCCGTTAGGCTATCATCGTCCGTATCCGTGTTATTAGGACTGGTGCCATACCAGTATTCGTAGAGATTCCACATTCCGTCGGTATCGGGATCGCCGTAGCTACCTTGGTCGGGATCGTTGGTTCCGTCATCGTCGGGGTCAAGGCCGTGGAGCATTTCCCAATCATCGGGAAGTCCATCGTCGTCACGGTCCGCCACCCAAGGATCGGTTCCCTTTAGATATTCATCGTAATCGCTGAATCCGTCACCGTCGCTGTCAATGTCTGTCACGGCAACGCGCCAAAAGAATT
>JBEGOB010000292.1:0-4166 GCA_041182265.1 Verrucomicrobiota bacterium
CCGGTAGCAGGTCACCGGCAATTTGCCACGTGATGAATTGGTCCCATGGCAGGTTCTGATTGAAAGCACGAATCACCCAGTCTCGATAGGGCCACGCATGCGTTTCAAGATCGGATTGATAGCCGAATGAATCCGCATAGCGCGCGACATCCAGCCAATCCACCGCCATTTTCTCGCCAAAAGCAGGCGACGCCAGCAAACGGTCCACAGCCTTCTCACGCGCGGTCGGAGACGAATCTGCTAGGAAATTAGTCAACTCCGACTGACTTGGCGGCAAGCCAGTTAGATCGAAGGAAACTCGCCGCAACCATCGCTCCGGACTGGCCTCAGGGGCAGGCGCAAGTCCCTCGGAGGAGAGACGTGCGGCAACACAGTGGTCGATCGCACGGCGTGGCCAAGTCGCGGGCTCCGCCTTGGGAACCGGCACAGAAGCAGGCAGCGGCGTGAAGGCCCAGTGCGGTTCATATTCCGCGCCCTGCTCGATCCAGCGTGCAAGTTTTTCGCGGTCGGCGTCACTCAACTGGCGCGGAGCCTCAGGCGGCGGCATCACATCGTCAGGATCAGTCGCATGAATGCGTGCGATCATTTCGCTAGACTTGGGATCGCCCGGCACGATCGCGCCCGCCTTGAGCGCATCCTCACGCACATCCAGCCTCAAGTCGCCCTCACGCGTGCCTGCGTCCGGGCCATGGCAGTGAAAGCATTTGTCGGAAATAATCGGTAAAATGTCCCGATTGTAACTCACTTTTTCTGCCGAGAACGCGCCGCCTGCCAGCGAAAGCAAGAAGACTGAAGCCGTGAGAGAACTCTTGGGTGGAGCTGTCCAAAGCGTTGGGTGTGATCGAAGCATGCGAGGCAATTTCAAACTGCGCAAACTACGGGATGCCGGATCGGCACTTTTCATGCTTCCGTGAATTTTTCAAAACGTGCGCAGATTCTTTAGAACAAAAAGGCCCTTCCGCGGATGCGGAAAGGCCTGAATTGGAGCAAAGACCGGCGCAGGATCAACCCAGCCGATCTCGCGAATCAGAGTGCCATGTCCTTGAGCTTCTTCAACGCGCGCACCTTGACGACGGTGGTCGCAGGCTTGGCCTTGAAGACAACTTCTTCCTTCGTGAACGGGCTGATGCCCTTACGCGCTTTCACAGCAGGTTTCCGCACGGTGCTGATTTTCATCAGACCAGGCAGAACGAACTCACCGACGGCACGCTTGTTGATGTGCGCTTCGATGACGGTGGTCAGGCTGTCGAGGACGCCGGACACCTGTTTGCGGGTGAGACCGGTGCTGCTTGCGATTTCTTCCAGGATTTGAGTCTTGGAATATCTGTCTTTAATGGTTGTAGGTTTCTTAGCCACGCCAAGGGAATTGGTAGAACTCGGGGCAAATGTCAAGATCACGAATGCCTAAAATGCAGGCATTTAAAAAATATTCCGCTGCCGAGCCACGAAAAGACCCTTAATTCATGGGTTTTCCCACGCAAACCCGCGCTTTCCCACGGGTTTGCAGCGTGTTTTCGCATCAACCGCGGCGATTATGCACCGAGTGTCGGGTCGTAATCCTTCGGTGCGCGGACGATTTTTTCGATGCCGTGCTTGGTGACGAGATTGCCCGCGCTGGACCGACTTTTGATTCCAAATTCCGCGAAATGCAGCGGACGGATCAAATTGCGCATGCGGAGACCGGACTTGAGATGTACCAGCAGCATCTGTGCGGCGCTTTCCTCGTTGGTCTTATGAAAGGCAAAATACAGCACGCGCGTGCCCGGCTTGTCCTTGGTCAAGCTGTATTCCTTGTCGCGCGTGATACCGCCGACGGTGAAGCGTTTTGCCAAAATAGGGCCGTCGCGCCCGTCTCGATAGATCATCGAATAAATCAAATCCTCATCCTTGCGGAAAATCGCAACGCGCAGTGGCTTCTGCCCGACGAACACTTTGTCCGCGATTTTCATCACGCGCATTTTCCCGTCCGCCGTGAAGGTGATGATGTCATCAATGGTGGAACACCTCTCAATCGGCTCTCCATCCTTTTTGAGCCCATATCCAGCAAAGCCATTCTTTGCGTCCAGATAGAGAGTCTCCGTCGCCGCGACGACTTGCATCCGATCAACACGGTCGAAGGATGAAATCTCGGTGCGGCGCTCGCGGTCCTTGCCATACTTTTTCCCGAGCTCTTCGAACCAACGGATTGCATAGCGTGTTAGGTTGCGAAGGTTCTTCTCGGTTTCATCAATCGCCTTTTCCAAACCACGGATTTCCTCGTCCGCCTTGAACGAATCAAACTTTGAAATGCGCTTGATTTTGATTTCTGTGAGACGCACCAGATCTTCCTCGGTCACATCACGTTTGAGAAGTTTTTTGAAGGGCTTGAGACCGTCGTCAATCGCCTTGAGCACGGCGTCCCAAGTCTCACATTCTTCGATGTCCCGATAGATCCGATTTTCGATAAAGATCTTCTCTAGCGAGCTGAAATGCCATTTTTCGGCAAGTTCGGCGAGCTTGATTTCCAACTCCATCTTGAGGAGTTCTCGGGTGTGCGCGGTGGTGCGCCGCAAGATTTCAGAAACGCCGAGAAACTGCGGTTTGCCATCCACGATCACGCAGGCATTCGGCGAAATGGTGAGCTCGCAGTCGGTGAAAGCATAGAGCGCGTCACGCGTCTGCTCGGCATCCGCGCCAGCAGGTAGATAGACGAGGATGTCCGCGTGCGCGGCGGTGTTGTCCTCAATTTTCGCAATCTTAATTTTCCCTTTATCCGCTGCGGCAACGACCGACTCCATCAGCGCTCCGGTGGTGGTGCCAAACGGAATTTCCGTGATGCGCAAAATCCCCTTCTTGTCCGTGGCGATGCGGGCGCGCACTCGGACTTTTCCGCCACGCAACCCATCACGATACTCCGAGGCATCCATGATTCCTCCCGTGGGAAAATCCGGAATCAACGAGAAAACCTGTTCGCGCAAGACCGCAATCGCCGCCTCGATGAGTTCATGGAAATTATGCGGCAGGACTTTGCAGGCCAAGCCGACGGCGATGCCCTCGACGCCCTGAGCCAGCAACAACGGAAACTTCACCGGCAGCGTGTCCGGCTCTTTTCTCCGTCCGTCATAGCTCGGCAACCAATTCGTCGTTTTCGGGTTGAAGACGACTTCGTTGGCAAATTTCGTGAGCCGCGCTTCAATATACCGTGGTGCGGCCGCACCGTCTCCCGTAAGCGTATTTCCCCAGTTTCCCTGAGTGTCGATGAGCAAATCCTTCTGCCCAAGCTGCACGATTGCCGCGCCGATCGACTGATCACCGTGAGGGTGATAATTCATGGTGTTTCCGACGATTCCGGCGACTTTATTGTAGCGCCCGTCATCCAGCTCGTCCATGGCGTGGAGGATCCGGCGCTGCACGGGCTTGAGGCCATCGTGCAGGTGGGGCACCGCGCGTTCGAGAATTACGTAGCTGGCGTAATCGAGAAAATAGTCGGAATACATCGCGCCAAGCGAGGCATGTTGGTCCGGGTCGTGCGTCATGTGCGCCGATGGTTAATGAACCGAAAGCATCCACGCAAGCCTCGGGTGACAAGATCGTCGCCCCCGCCTCTTTTACCGGCCTTGCGGTCCGGTCACGGCGTGCTATGACCAAGGAATGCACCCAAACTTTGGCATCGCCCGTCGGAATTGGCTTAAAACCATCAGTTTGGGCGGGGCTGCGGCGGTTCTTGCCAAAACCCGGAGCATGGCGGAACCCTCCGGATCCCCCACTCGCAAGGTCCGCGGCGTCGTTTTCATGGTGTCGGACGGCATGAGCCCGGGCGTGCTGACCCTAGCGGATGCCTACTCGAAACTGACGCGCGGCCGAGGCACTCAGTGGTGGGAATTGATGAACCGCCCGCAAGCCTCGCGCGGCCTCATGGACACGGCTTCCGCGAATTCCATGGTCACCGACTCCGCAGCAGCATCGACCGCTTGGGGCGGCGGTCAGCGGGTGAATAACGGCGCAATCAACGTCGATCCCAGTGGCAAGCCTCTCAGTCCCATCGCGGAAATTTTAAAGAAAAAGCAGGTCCGCATCGGCTTGGTCAGCACCGCCACCATCACGCACGCCACGCCGGCGGGCTTCGCTGCATCTGTCGCCAAACGGAATGATGAGGATGAAATCGCCCCGCAATACTTGGACCGTGT
>JBEGOB010000293.1:0-6121 GCA_041182265.1 Verrucomicrobiota bacterium
TGTTAGTCGCCGACAAGCGCGTCAGCAGCAGTTCCTCGGAAATCCCGCCTTCCGGCATCGGCGGCACCTCCAGCAAAATGTGGAAGTGGTTCGACATGAAGCAATAAGACAAAACGCGACAACCCGAAAAATTCTCATGCATGCGCATAAACATCCGGAAATGCTCGCGCTCCGCATCACCCAGCACAAAGCGCCGGTCCACCACCCGCGAGATGCAGTGGTAAATCGCGGGTTTCCCCGCCGAATCTTTCCAAGGGGCCAGAAATCTCGCACGTCTCATATCCCCACCCTAGCCGGCCAAGCACCCATGGCAAGGGAATCTCTTATTTTTTGTCTGTCACTTTATATCACGGGTTTCGGATCTTCGAGCGGAGTTGTATGCGTTCTGGGATGGGGCGGATGATATCGAGCGTGAATTTGCTCTGTCTGGGCAAGCGCGATAATGGTTTCCTCCGGTAGCCATAAGGAACTCATCCGCATCCCCCGCCAACGCGACGCCTCCGGAAGACACGCTTCTGGAGACGATCAACGCGCTGGCTTTCGAGAAAGTCCTGAAGGTGCCCGCTCACTTCTGGCTGAACATGGACAACCGCTACCGCCAACACCTCAGGTCAAAATGACAGAAAAATAGAATGTTCGGAGCTTGCAAGTGAGATTTGATTCTCCTACGGAATGGCCATCAGCCGACCCGCTGCGATTCTAACTTTTTATTGAAAAGAAAAACCTCCCCATGAAACTTCCACTTCTTTGCTTCCAAACCGCCATGCGGCTTTGCCTGCCGATTTTCTGTCTCTCGTGCCTCCACGCGGAAGAAACCCCAGATTTCAATCAGCGCCTAACGGGATGGGACCAGAAGGACGGAACGTGGGAAGGCGCTCGGGGTGAGTTGAAGGGCGAAGGAACTCCGTCGGCGAAGATTTTGGCAAAGGAGGCGGAGTTGGGAGATTTCGAACTGGAGTTCGAGATCCGCCTCGACTCGCCTGAAATGCAGGCAGGTGTCTTGTTTCGCACGAGCGAGGCAGGTGCCGGCGTGGACAATTTCCAAGGCTACTACATCGGACTCGTGACTGGGGATGACCACGTCGTCTGGGGTGCCGGAGAAAATGACTGGCGGGAAATCGCAAGGAAGCCACTGCGTGTGAAGCCGGGGGAATGGACAGACATGAAAATACAAGCGGTCGGAGAAAGGATTACCGCCTACGTAAATGCGCTGCCCGTTGCTGAAGGGCGTTTCCCTAAATTCGATGGTCTGGACAGTGTTTTCAAACGGGGTGGCTATGGATTTCGGATTCTTGACGGGAAGGCGATGTTTCGAAATCTAAAATTGAAAAAAGCCGCACCTCTGGCCACTGGGAAAACCTACACCAATCCCGTCCAGTCGGATGGGGCGGATCCCGTAGTTCTGAAACACGAAGGAACGTATTATCTCTACTGCACCTACACGCCCGATTTTCCGAAGATGGTGAACGGCATACGGCTTTACACATCGCCGGATCTGGTGAAATGGGAGGACAAGGGCTACGTCCTCAAAAACGCCGACAGCTGGGGTGATTCACGTTTCTGGGCACCGGATATCGTCGAAAAAGATGGTGTATTTTATCTATACTATGCGACTGACGAGCGCATGGCTGTAGCGACGGCGAAATCTCCGCTGGGTCCCTTCAAGCAAAAAATCCAGGCGCCGATGCTGCCGGATTCGATCAAAATCGACGGCCACGTTTTCCAAGACGATGACGGACAGCGTTACTTCTACTATGTCCACTTCAACGGACGGAACGAGATCTGGGGCGGCAAGCTGAACGACGATATGATGACCGTGGACGAATCTTCATTGAAGAGGATGTTGAAGCCGGACCATCGGTGGGAAGAAGACATGGGCCGCGTGGTCGAGGGACCGGAAATGATCAAACACAAGGGCGTCTATTATCTCACTTACGCCGGCAGCCACTTCGAAAGCCCGAATTACGGAGTCGGATACGCGACATCGACCAGTCCGCTCGGACCTTGGAAAAAATACGAATTCAATCCGATCATGAAATCCACAGGCTACGCACATGGGACGGCGCACCACTGCCTGACGACTTCGCCTGATGGCAGCGAGATGTTCATTGTTTACCACCGTCACAACTCCCTGACAAAAACGGAGCCGCGGCAGTTGTGCATCGACCGCATCCATTTCGTTCCGCAGACGGATGGTGAGGACATCCTCGAAGTGTGGGGGCCGACCTCAAGCCCGCAGCCGATCCCGTCGGCAAAATGATCGGGCCATTCGATGACTTCAAAGTGACGCACAAAAAGTAGAATCTCCTGTGCGGGCGCGTTGCGCTGATTGGAATGGGGCTAATAAGATGGAGAATGCTTGTTGGGCTGGGGCGAATGTCGCCCGGATGGATAGGTGATCCGAATCCTTCAGCATGATTTTTCGTGCCTGCGAGGTATTCCCCGAGGTTGGTGACTCCGTCGCTGTCGAGAGCGGCGGCGGCCGAATTGATAAAGAATTCCATTTTTTGTCTGCCACTTTGAAGTTGACGAATTATCAGCCTTATGGCTGCCTCTCCAACTTCCGATTCTTCGAATCGGACACCAATTTTTTAACGGTCTTCACTCTCAAAACAAATTCCTAGCAATTGTAACGGAGGGCGGCAAAGGAAACACTAGGTAGAAAATTAGCGGTTGGTTTCAAATGATTAAGACCTCAAAACATCGTTGGGTGACGGGCACATGCAAGCCAATGACTTTCACCGCTGGGAATAATGCCCAGAAAAAATCCCGGGGGAAATTGCATCATCCAGCGATTTCGGTGAATTCAGCCGCAATGATTTTAGGACCATACTCATGCAGTCATTGGGCTTTTTTCTGCTAGTTTCCAACGAAATCAATGTCCAGTTTTGACACTCATGGGTTCGGTTTGGCGAACAAAAGGCGCTTGTTTTGGGCATTCCAAATTCTAGGTTGGGGCTTTTTTCCACTGATGTCATGCGTGCTATTGCGCTCGCAAGCCTCTGCCTTTTTGCCAGTGATCTTGTTCCTTGGGGTATTGGGGTTCTCTATGACTTCGTTTTTCCTGAGACCTGTCTTACGCTGGTTTCGGCGGCGTAAGACGCCATCGATGTGGGTGAGCTTGCCTCTGCTTTTTCTCGCATCTTTGGCTCTGGGGGCTGTGGACTCAGTTATCATTAACCATGGGCTATTCGATTGGGTAGGTAGCAGCGCTTCACCAGAGACCCGTAAACTCTATCAAGAGTCGTCAGGGTTGCTGCGGACATCCGTCTATGTCTTGTGGATCGCTCTCTATTACGGACTCAACTATTTTATCCAAACCCGCGATAACCATTTAAGAATGGTTATGCTTGAGTCAGAGACTCGGGACAGTGAACTGCGACTGCTGCGAGCGCAAGTGAACCCTCATTTTCTATTCAATGCTCTCAACTCAATCATCGCTGAGGCGGAGCAGCCTTCACGCGTGATTGAGATCACCCAGATGGTGGCGGATTATCTACGATTTTCGATTTCCCAGAAAGGAGATTTGCACCCCTTCGGTGCTGAACTTGACGCACTGGAAAGCTACCTGCGCTTGGAGAAAATTCGATATGAAGAGCGATTCGAATATACACTGGAAGTGAGTCATGGGGTGAGACTTCAGCAGGTGCCGTATGCACTCATGCAGCCATTGTTAGAAAATGCGGTGAAGTACGGCATGCAGACTAGCCCGCGCCCCTTGCGAGTTTCCCTCCGCGCCCGGCTCGATGGTGGGCTATTGGTTTTAGAGGTGGAAAACTCCGGCCATTGGGTTGTGGATGGCGGCAGTGTCTCCACGGGGATCGGCTTGGGAAATCTCCGTCGCCGCTTGGAACTGCTTTATGGGAACCTCGCATCCATTGAGTCAGTGGTGCACCCTGCCAGTGTGTTGCTGCGGGTCGTCTTGCCATTGCTCCCGCGCACCCCTCTCCACACCACCCCATGAAAAACCTTCGCGCGATTCTCGTAGATGATGAGCGACTAGCACGGCAGCGCTTGGCCACGTTGTTGGGAGATCAGCCATCGGTCACCATCATTGGTCACGCGGGCGATCTTTCGGAAGCCATCGCCCTGCTTGAGAAGGATCCGCCGGATGTGGTATTCCTTGATATTTCGATGCCTCCAGAAAATGGTTTCGATCTCCTCCCTCATGTTCCTCCCAACACTCACGTAGTGTTTGTCACTGCCCTGCAAGAGCATGCTGTCCGGGCCTACGAAGAAAATGCCTTGGACTACTTGCTCAAACCGATCAAGCCAGAACGCTTGTCAAAAACTTTGGAGCGTATCCGTAAACTTGAGGATTTAGCCGTCCTTGAAGAAAACTCGCCGGGACTCACATTCGCCACCCACGCAGCGATTTCTCTCGAGCACATCATCGCCGTGGCTGCAGACGGCAACTACAGTCGGGTCTATCAGATCGGAGGTGGTAATTTTCATGTTCGCCAGCCGATGCATCAATGGGCTATCCAACTCGCGGGAAGGGGATTCATCCAACCAGGGCGTTCTTTATTGATACTCGCTTCCGCCATTCATCACTTGGAATCCCGGACCCGAGATGAGAACTATCTCTATCTCACGGGTGTGGCGGCACCTCTAAAACTTGGCCGAAGCATCCATAAGCGTGTCCGCGAACTCATGGGTCTTTGAAGCGCGGCGGGAGGCTTTGGCTTCAATGTTTTCATGAAGTTTGATCAAGACAAGCGGAAGTAGGGGACATGATTTCATGGGTTTGCCCATTTCGTCACTTTGATGCCCATTTCATCACAATCGGGTCGCTGGAATGGATTGAGCGGGCGAAGCTAGTCCTAAGGTTTCTATGCGTTCTCAATAAGTGGGTGTGCATCGAACCATGTCATTTGGATCATTTATGAAAATTAAAACACTGGCTTCCTGCCTCGCTTCTGTCCTCTGCCTTGTCACTTCCTCCTCGGCAGCCATCACAACTTACCTCACACAGACCACCGTCACTACCGGCAACTCCCTGAAAATGGATTGGAATCCCACCGCAGGATGGTCCGCTCAAATTGGCTCTCATACCGGTGGCGACTCACTGTATCTAACTCCATCCGAAAGTTTGGATTTCGGCGATGATACCTTTGTCAGTGCAGCGATGGTCGGCAGTTGGGCCAATAATGCATTTTCTCTGAGTACGGAAAACAGCTCTCTTAACGACGTCATCGATGGCGACTTCACTTATTCCAACGTTACAGAATCCAATCCTGCAGGAAACGGCACCTACTTTACCGGCTTGCGCTACAGTCTGGGAGGAGGAAACTTTAACTATGGCTGGGTGAATTATTCCACGAATGCGGACAGCACGCAAATTACCTTTCTCGGTGCCGCCTTCAATACCACGGCGAATGAGTCCATCCTCGCGGGTCAGACCACGGTGCCGGAACCCAGCGGGCAGTCAGTGGTCGCGAGTCTGATCGTCAGTTGTTTGCTCTTGCGCCGCCGGACTGCTGCTCGCGCTTGATTTTCCTAAGCAGCTCCGCTGGAGCGGATCGAATCCAGCGGGGCTGATGGGTGTTTTTTCCTGCTTTTCAGATGCAGTCTCGTGGCTTTGCTAGATCTTGCCGCCCAAAAAACCGCGGCTTTCCCGAGATTTTCGATCGATCCGGAACCGTGCGAGGTGCAGGCTGTTTCGATTTTTCTTCGCGATCCACAAGGGTTTGTGCTTTGCGTTTGGTCTCTGCCTCGTTGCGGATGCCGGCACGATCCCAGTTGTAGAAAACCTTTGCGGCACTTTGGCGCAATGCACCAATTTCCTGGCGTCTTAGGGCGTGCATGTCGTGCTCCTTATTACGCCCGACTTTGATCGCTCACTGTCAAATGGGTCACGCTGGGAGAAATTTTTCGATCGGATCTTGGACACTGTGGATGACGTGAAGCGCCGCCACGGCGCATCGATTGCCGCCACTGGCTCCGCCACCGCCAGCAGCTCGAAACTCTCTGCTGCGGTCCGGATTTTCGCCGCTGCCCACCCAGCAAATCCTTCTGGAGTCCCAAAAACCTCTTCTGCGGTGCCGATTTTCTCTTCTGCGGTCCCGAAATGACAGAGGGACGGGCCTGTAATCAGATTTTGCGTGACATTTTCTGCTGC
>JBEGOB010000294.1:0-10166 GCA_041182265.1 Verrucomicrobiota bacterium
AAATCTAAAATTTCGCACTCCTCTCAAAAATCAAACATCGCCTGCGGACCCACCTTCTTTTCCGGCTCCACTTCCACGGAAACGCCGCCTCTCAATCCCGCCGCTGAGAAGCGGATGAATCGTCCCAATATCCCCTCAAGCCCCACCTTCCCATCGTCCCGAACTCCTCCCGGACGCACCAACAGATGAATCAAACAACCCACCATCAACTGAATCCGCCCTTCCAATTCCTCTTCAGATAACGACGAAACAGTCTTTACAAACAATCGTTTGAATCGATCCATTAGCGCCACGGACTGCGCATGGAGCCCGTTTGAGAAAATTTCCGGATTTTCCTGAAAAATTAAACCCAATAGCCTGCAATACAAAACTTCAGACAAACCTGATTTTTGCGAACGAGTGACGATTGGGCGGACAAAGGCATCTAAAATCTCTTCCAAGGGCACAGGCTTCCCTCCCCAATTTTTCTCCAAAACTTCCAACCGAAGCAGCCGCTCATCATTCAAAGGCGCCAAGTGATCCGCAGCCACCAAGCCCAACAATCCCTCACGACTCCCAAAGTGATAATTGACCGCCGCAATGTTTGTTCCTGCCGCCGCACAAATATCTCGCACGGACACTGCCTGAAAACCTCGCTCCGCAAACAAGCACGCGGCCGCATCGAACAACTTTCTCTTCGGACCGCTCTCAGGAAGTTTGAAATCACGCATCACGCGTCAAAAGCACACGACTGAAACAAACGAGTCAAACGATCGATTCAATCCAGTCGCGCAACTTCGAAAAATCCCTGAAAATCCGGCATTCTTGGCTCGCTCAAGTGACCGCTGACCACCCAACAATCGCTTAAGACGCCTTAAACAGATTGTCACGCATGCGCCACCCAAGCGCAAAACAGGATTTTCCAACGCAGCGATCCAACTCTCCGTCATTGACCGGACAAGGGCAAACCAAGCACCCTCAGACCATGCAAGCCGCTATCTGGATCGCTCTCTTTTTTGCAGTCTTTCTCCACGCCTCGGCCGCTCCCTCCAAGCCCCTCGAGAAATTTGAAAACTGCACCTTCGTCGCCACCCCGTGGGCCGATGGCGACAGCTTTCGCATCCGAACTGCCGCAGGCGAGGAACACACCATCCGCCTCCATGGGGTCGATTGCATGGAATGGCATATCGGCGACGACTCAGACGCCCGCCGACTCCGCGCCCAGCGCCGGTATTTTGGCATCACGGAAGCCGCACCCAAAGCCACCGAGGCCATCGAAATCGCCAAAAACTTTGGCCAAGCAGCCGCAGAGAAAACTGCCGCGCTCTTGGAAAAACCCTTCACAATCCACACCCGCTTTCGCGACGCACTTGGCGATGCCAAGTATCGGCGCATTTACGCCTTTGTGGAATGCGCGAACGGCACCGACCTCGCCGCCGAACTTGTCAAATCCGGCCTCGCACGCGCGTTCGGCGTCTATGCCGACGGCCCCGGTGATCGAAGTGCGGAGGAGTATAAAAATACGCTCAATGACTTCGAACTCCAATCCGCCAAACGCGGGCTTGGCATCTGGTCCAAGACGGATTGGGAAAAACTCCCCGTCGAGCGCAAAGCACAACGCCAGGATGACGATGAGGTCAATCTCGCCATCGGTGATCAAAAACTCCAGCCAAGCGAAAAAATCAACCCAAACACCGCCACTCGCGACGAGCTCATGCGCCTCCCCGGAGTCGGTGATTTCCTCGCAAATCACATCATCGAAGCCCGCAAAGACGCGCCTTTCAGGAAGCCTGAAGATCTTCTCCGCGTCCCCAAGCTCAAGCAAAAGACTCTCGAAAAGCTGATTCAGCACCTCGATTTCAAGCGCCTTTAACCTTTAATTGACTGCGACCCGCAGAGATTCTCAGCGAGTTGATCGAGTCACCTGTCGATCCACGGACGGTGGTTCCCATCTCCGGACCGAAATCCGTCCGACTATTTCATGCCAAGCAGCCGACGCGCGCTCCAAACGTAATTTCCACCGGAAATCACCGTCAGGCCGACAGCCACCCACAAAAACACGCCTTGCAACCAACCGCCCTCCGCTGGCGGACGCGCCAAGTGACCCAGCCAAGCGGCCACCGCCCCCGGTTCCTCAGCATGCGCCACCGTCAAACCCACCAATCCAGCAATCAAATAAGCCAGCTGAAACGTCGTCTTCCATTTGCCCAAACGATCCGCTGCCAAAACCTGACCCGCCTCGATCGCGATCTGCCGCAAGCCCGTCACGAGAAACTCACGCCCCATGATCAATGCAGTAACCCAAAGCGGACAAAGCCCCTTTTCCGTGAAAAACACGAATGCCACGCTCACCAAAATTTTATCCGCCAAGGGATCCATCAGCTTTCCCAAAGGAGTGACCAAACCCATGCGCCGCGCCAACCACCCGTCCAACCAATCACTCACAGCGGCTAAAATAAATAAGCCAAGGCCTGCCACATAGCCCATCAACGAGCCCTGCGAAACCGCAAGCACAAAGGCCGCCGTCATCAAAAGCCGCGAAAACGTGATCGCATTCGGTAAGTTCACTGCCGGAATGTGCGAAATGCATGGCCGGATGGCAACAAGGGGTTGCACCAATTCACAATTCCCCCTACATCATCCCCGCCCTTCCAGAGGCACTTACATTTATGAGCAATAGCGATTTCGGACTCATTGGTCTGGCCGTCATGGGCCAGAATCTCGTTCTCAATGTTGAATCCCGTGGCTTCCAAGTCTCGGTCTACAACCGCACAACCGCCGTCACCGACGAGTTCGTCGCGGCACATCCAGACAAAAAACTCGTCGGTGCCAAGTCGCTCGAAGAGTTCGTCCAATCTCTCGCCTCCCCACGCAAGGTCATGATCATGGTCAAGGCGGGTGGCCCGGTCGATGCAGTCATCGAGTCGCTCATCCCACTTCTCGACAAGGGCGACATCATCATCGATGGCGGAAATTCACTCTACACGGACACCGAGCGCCGTGACAAATGGCTCGGCGATCTCGGCTTCCGCTTCATCGGTGCCGGCGTTTCCGGCGGCGAAGAAGGCGCGCGCAAGGGCCCATCCATCATGCCCGGCGGCCCTGCATCCACTTGGGATGTCATGAAACCGATCTTTGAATCCATCTCCGCCAAAGTGGATGGTGAGCCATGCGTCACACACATCGGCCCCGGCGGCGCAGGCCATTATGTGAAGATGATTCACAACGGCATCGAATACGGCGACATGCAGCTCATCTGCGAGGCTTACAACATTTTCAAAGCCGCTGGATTCACTCCGCAAGAACTCGGCCAAGTTTTCACCGACTGGAACAACGGCGACCTCGAGAGCTACCTGATCCAAATCACCGCTGAAATCTTCAAGCAAACTGACCCGGAAACAGGCAAGCCACTCGTCGATCTCATCCTCGACACCGCCGGACAAAAAGGCACCGGCAAGTGGACCATCATGAACGCCGTGGAAAACGCCGTCGTCATTTCCACCATCAACGCCGCCGTCGAGGCTCGCATCCTTTCTTCCATGAAGGACAAGCGCGTCGTCGCCAGCGAGTTCCTCCACGGCCCGAAGGCGGAGATCAGCTTAGAAAAACAAGCACTCGTCAAAAAAGTCCATGACGCACTTTTCGCCTCGAAAATCATTTCCTACGCCCAAGGCCTCGACCTCATCTCCGCGATGGGCGCGGAAAAAGGCTGGGATCTCGACCTCGCGAAAATCGCTGCGATCTGGCGCGGCGGTTGCATCATCCGTGCTCGTTTCCTCAACGACATCACCGACGCATACCGCACCGATGCGAAATTGAGCAATCTCATGCTCGCCCCATTCTTCACGGACCTCCTCAACGAGTTCCAACAAAATTGGCGCGAAGTCATCGCCCTCGCAACTCTCGCCGGCATCCCGGTCCCCGCCTTCAGCGCATCGCTCGGCTATTACGACAGCTACCGCAGCGCCGTACTTCCTGCAAACTTGCTTCAAGCCCAACGCGACTTCTTCGGCGCGCACACCTACGAGCGCACCGATAAACCACGCGGCGAGATGTTCCACACCGACTGGCCTGAAGTCATCGGCTAAAAAATCGCGGCGCTAACCCCGCCGCCTCTCAATCAAAAAAAACGGCAGGGAGCAATCCCTGCCGTGTTTTCGTATCAATCAAGCGCGAATCAAATCGGCCTCAGCGGGCAGCGGAATCCCCGAAAGGAATCCGCCAACCGAAACCTCAAATTTCGTGCACGGGAAGATTTGTCACCTCTTCGCGCACTTTTTCCGCAAGTGCCGTCGAGAGATAACGCTCTGTGGATGAACAACCGATGGTCACAATCCGCTTGCCCTTGAACTCCGGGCGCTTGGCCAACTGGATCGCTGCCCAGACGTTCGCCCCAGTGGAAATCCCTGCGGGAAGACCTTCCTGCTGCGCCAATGCCTGCGCAGTCGCAATCGCATCCTCGTTGGAAACCAGCACCACCTCATCGATCAAACTCACATCCAAATTCTTCGGAATGAAGCCTGCACCAATGCCCTGAATCATGTGCGGTCCAGGCTGTCCGCCCGAAATCACCGGACTAGCTGCTGGCTCGACGGCAAACACCTTCACATCACGCCGCGATTTCAAAACCGAGGCCACTCCCGTCAGCGTGCCACCCGTGCCGACACCCGATACGAAAACATCCACTTGGCCGTCCGTATCACGCCAAATTTCCTCCGCCGTCGTCTCACGATGCACCTGCGGGTTGGCGGGATTGTCAAACTGACCGGGGCCGAAGGAACCCTCGCCATGCTCGGCTAGAAGCTTTTTCGCCATCGCAATGGCACCATTCATCCCACGCGCACGAGGCGTCAAAACGATTTCCGCGCCTAACAAACGCAAGAGAACCCGGCGCTCAACCGACATGCTCTCAGGCATCGTTAGAATGCACCGATACCCCTTCGAGCGAGCGATGAAAGCCAGCGCAATGCCAGTATTTCCGGAAGTCGGCTCAATGATGAGGCCACCCGGCTTGAGGGATCCATCACGCTCCGCCGCCTCGATCATCGCCTTGCCAATGCGGTCTTTCACGCTGAAAAGCGGATTGAAAAACTCAGCTTTCACGCAGATTTCCGCTTCAAGTCCGGCGGTGACGTGATTCAGGCGGATCAATGGAGTGTTGCCGACAGTGGCAACCATGTTTTCAGCAATATTCATGGGATTTGTTGGTGTTGAGGAATGAAGGAAACTGCGAATTGAAAATCAAAGCGGAATCAAATTTGAAAATCGGGCGCACCGGAATCCAAATGCAAACCGCACTCGAACCTTTCTCCGTTGAAGCGTGTGGACGCCACATCATCGCCCACCATAGGACGCGTGCTGTGCCAATCTCCCATCGTCACATAGCCCTGATCTGCCAAGGGATGCCGCGGCAATTGATTCTGATGGAAATACAAATCCACCTGCGCATCCGCCCAATCAAGAATCGGATAGGCCTTCAGCGTTTTTTTCTGCTGCTCGACAAAAGGACGGTCCACCCGACTGCGCGACTGCGAACGTCGCAACCCACTCAGCCAAACTTCGCCACCCGTTTCCTGCAAGGCACGGTTCATCGGCTCCACCTTGGTGATCAAACCATATCGATCCGCGCCTTCCTGCCCATTCTCCCAAAGATCTCCCCACAAGGCTTGGATGCGTGCCGCGGAAAATTTTGGCTGATAGATCCGCAAGTCCAAATCCAGCTTCGATGCCAACAACTCGGCATACTGATAGGTCTCAGGAAAGAGAAATCCCGTATCAATGAACACGACGGGAATCTTCGGCGCATGTTCATGGATCAAGTGCAGCATCACCGCCGCCTGAAGGCCGAAACTGGTGGACGCAACGACGCGCTCACCATGCATGGCATACAGTGCGCGCAACCGCTCGCCGGCACGCAATGGGGCTAGCGTCGCGGACAAGCTGTCTGCATTCATGCCCGGAGAGGCCGCCGTCTGAGGGGATCGATCAAGTGCTTCCATAAGATGGAATCCAGTGAGAGTTAGACGGCTGCGAGCGCGTCAGGCTTGATGTTCAAGTGGAAATCCGTGCCCTGCACCGTCGCTGCAACATACGCCTTGCGGATGCAGAAATCGCCGAATCGCTCACCCTCGTTCCGCTCCTTGGCGTAGGCGGCGAAGATCGGCGCGAGCAAATCCTTGATGTCCTCCTCCGCGAAATTTTCCCGATAGAGCTTGGACAGACGCTGCCCGGCGAAACCACCGCCAAGGTAAACGTTGTAACGGCCCGGCCCGCGACCCACAAAACCAATCTCAGAAATGAACGGGCGCGCGCAACCATTCGGACAACCGGTCATGCGGATGGTGATCGCATCGTGGCGCAGGCCGCATTCTTCCAACGACTCTTCGAGGCGCGTGATCAAAGTCGGCAAAAACCGCTCGGCCTCAGCCAGAGCCAAACCACAGGTCGGCAGCGAAACACAGGCTAACGAATTAAGCCGCAGCGCGCTCTTCAAGTGACTGTCCTTGATGCCGTATTGCTCAAGCAAACGCTCGATTTCCGGCCTCTTGGCTGGCGAGATATTTGCGATGATCAAGTTCTGGTTCGCCGTCAGACGGAAGTCGCCTTCATGCACCTTCGCAATTTCACGCAGTCCCGTGCGCAAAGGATAGCTCGGAGTGTCCAACACACGCCCACCGGAAATGAACAGAGTGAGATGGGAATTCCCATTCGCATCCTCAACCCAGCCATAACGGTCGCCGTTGTCTTCAAATTTGAAATCACGCACCGGCTCCAAGGCATAGCCAAGATACTCATTGAGTTTCGCCAAAATCCAAGCCGGCCCACGATCATCCACCGTGTATTTAAAGCGCGAATGCTTGCGGTCCGTGCGGTCGCCGAAATCACGCTGCACCAGCACAACCTTCTCCGCGACATCCACCACCTGCTCAGGCGTGCAAAATCCAATCACATCCGCGATCCGCGGGTAAGTCGCATCATTGCCGTGGGTGGAACCCATTCCACCGCCAACCGCAACATTGTAACCCACCAACTCACCGTCCTCAACAATCGCAATGAAGGACAGGCAGTTCGCATAAATATCGACGTCGTTGGACGGTGGAATGGCGATGGTGATCTTAAATTTCCGTGGCAGATAGGTCTTACCATAGATCGGCTCAACCTCCTCCTCGCTGGACTCGACCTTCTCGCCATCCAGCCAGATTTCATGATAAGCGCGCGTCTGCGGCGTGAGATGTGCGGAAATATCTTCCGCAGCCTTCAATGCCTGCGCATGAATTTTGGATAGATAGGGATTCGGATTGCACATCACATTCCGGTTCACATCACCGCATGCGGCAATGGTGTCCATGGCGGCTTGATTGATCTCAGCGATGGTCCGCTTGAGATTGCTCTTGATGATGCCGTGGAATTGGAACGCTTGCCGCGTGGTCAGCTTGATCGTCCCATTCGCGAACTGCGTGGCGAGACGGTCGGTCTCTAGCCACTGCTGCGATGTCGCAACACCACCAGGCACGCGAATCCGAATCATGAAGGAATACGCTTTTTCCAACTTATGCTTGCGGCGGCCGGCGCGAATGTCGCGGTCATCCTGCTGATAGGTTCCGTGGAATTTCAACAACTGTTGATCGTCCTCGACCATGGAGCCGGTGGATAGATCAGCCAATCCCTCGGCGATGGTGCCGCGGAGATAGTTGCTGCGAGTCTTGATGCCTTCGTTGGCGGAAAGTTTCTGATCACTCATGAGGATGGAAATTGGAGGTGGATAAACTTAATAAACGTCGCGCTGATAGCGTTTTGATTTTTTGAGGTCTTCGACATAGGCCTCGGCAGCTTCGCGGCTGATGCCCGCCTGATTTTCCACGATGGAAATGAGCGCCTCGTGGACGTCGTGCGCCATCCGGTTCGCATCACCGCAGACATAGAAGTGCGCGCCGTCTTCGAGCCATGCATACAAGTCCTTCGCCTGTTCGAGCATCCGGTCCTGCACATACACTTTCTCCGGCTGATCCCTGGAAAATGCGACATCCAAGCGGCTCAAAGTTCCACTCTTGAGATGGTCCTGCCACTCAAGTTGATAGAGGAAATCGTAGGTGTAATGTTGATCACCGAAGAACAACCAGTTTTTGCCGGAACCGCCCAGTGCCGCGCGATGCTCGACAAAGGCCCGGAACGGAGCCACTCCAGTGCCCGGCCCCACCATGATCACCGGCGTTGCGGAGTCCGCTGGCAGGCGGAAATTCTTATTCGGCTGGACGAAAATTTGCACTTCATCCCCCGTTTTCACCAAGTCCGCCAGATAGGTCGAGCAAACGCCTTTGCGCTCGCGACCGTGTGTCTGATAGCGCACGGCGGCGACGGTCAAATGCACCTCATCCGGATGGGCAAGCGGGCTGGAAGCGATCGAATACAAGCGCGGCGGCAACTTGCGCAAAATGCTAACCAACGCCTCTGCTGAAACTCCGGTCGGCGCGAAATCCACGAGGGCATCGACAATTTCGCGACCCTGATTGTAGTCTTTCAGTCGCTCTTTCGCATCCTCGCCGAGCAACTCCGCCAAACTCACCGAACCTGTGACAGCAGCGAGCTTGGTGAGAACCGCACGCGAGAGGCCGGTGATGTCGTAGTCCTCACGCAGCGCGTCCGCAAGCAACTTGCGACCGACGTTTTTCACTTCGACTTCTTCGTTGCCAGTGAGTTTCGCCGCAGCGATGACCGCCTTCACCATGTCCGGCGCATTGACCGGAAGCACCGCCAATGCATCGCCCGGCTCGTAGGAAAGACCCGAACTCGCCAGTGAAAATTCCAAATGCAGCGTCTCCTTGGCCGTGCCTTCACCGTTCAAGACGACGCTGTCCAAAACCTCGGATGGAAATGGGTTCTTCTTTCCGAACTCCACACCGCCCGCCGCCACGGCCGTCTCACCCACGCTCGCGAGAGCTGCGGGAAGCGCTGTCGCCGGGGCCAAAGCCGTAAGCGCGCCTTGCAGCCATGCCGCATAAGGCTCTTCAAAATCCAAATCACAATCCACGCGGTCCAGCACCCGCGTCGCACCCAACTTCTCCAGACGTGCATCCACATCTTTGCCAATCTGGCAGAATTTCTCGTATGAAGTGTCACCCAGCGCGCAGACCGAGAAACGCAAATTCGCGAGCGATGTCTCCGCCGTCATGAACTCTTTGTAAAATGCCGTCGCCGTTTCCGGCGGCTCACCGTCGCCCCATGTCGAGACGATCACCAACAAATTGGAAACCTTCGCCAAATCCCCCGGGGAGATATCCGACATATTCTTCATCACCGCTTGAAAGCCTTTTTTCTTCGCAGCTTTCACCGCACGGTCCGCCAGAATTTCGGAATTCCCAGACTCCGTGCCATACAAAACCGTCAATTTCCCTGCGGAAACTGGGGCGAGTGGGGCAGCAGCGGCGGGAGCTCCCGAAGCAGCAAGAAATCCGCTCAACCAGGCCCGCTGAACGGGATCAAGGCCGGCAAGGTGCAAATCCAGCGCGCGGCGCTGGTCGGATGGGAATGGTGCGTGCTCGGGAAGCATAATCCTTAGTTAATTACCTTGTTTTATGAGGTTTCGCCGAAAAAGTGAATGCAAACCCCGGAACACGCAACTATTTTTTCTGCATTTCCGTGGATTATCGAGTCCGCCATACGGTCCCAAAATTCTGAAATTTGGTGTTACATCCGGGGTTTTTCCGACGTAGAACGCAGCATGTTGAAACCCAGAAATCATTGGATCGCGCTTCTGTTGCTCAGTCAGCCAGCCCGTGCGAAAATCACGATGGCCCCCCTCTTTCAGGCGGGCGCTGTCTTGCAGCGGGAAAAACCCGTCCCCGTCTGGGGCAAAGCCAGCCCCGGCAAGCAGGTGACGATTTCCTTCGCCGGCCAAACTCAAACCCCCACGGCAGACGCGAACGGACGCTGGCTCGCCGAGCTCCCAGCCATGCAAGCCAGCGCGGATGGCCGCACCCTGAGCGTGACTGAGGCGGGCCTGCCGCCTGTCGAAATCCCCGACCTGCTCGTCGGCGAGGTGTGGCTCGCTAGCGGCCAATCGAACATGCAATGGGCGATCTCCCAATCCCGTGCCGAAGACAAAGCCGTCGCCGCCGCCGGCCCAGTGCCACTGATGCGGATTTTTCAAGCACCCCGCGTGCTCAACCACACCCGCCTCGAAACTCTCA
>JBEGOB010000295.1:0-5996 GCA_041182265.1 Verrucomicrobiota bacterium
GCTATCGCCAGCCAAGGAGGCGGCACCACCACCTACAACGCGAACAACGCCAATCAATACACCAGCGTCACCGGCCTCACACCGATCACCCACGATGCCAACGGCAACCTGCTGCTGCAAAACAACGTCAGCTACACTTGGGACAGCGAAAATCGACTGCTGAGCGTCACGCCTAACACTCCAGCCATCGGCGACAAGTCGCTCGTCCACACCTACGACGGCCAGCATCGGCGCGTCACCCGGACGATCCGTGAGTGGACTGCCACCGGATGGAGCAACACCGCAACCACTCACTTCATCTACGACGGCTGGAATCTCATTGAGGAATACCAACTCAACACTCTGAACTCCGTTCTTGTCAGAAACTTCACCTGGGGCCAAGACCTTGGCGGCTCTACGAGCCTTCAAGCCGCAGGCGGAGTCGGCGGCCTCATCATGGTGGAGGAAATCAACGGCATCACCACCACCGCCTATCACTTCCACTACGATGGAAACGGCAACGTCATCGAAGTCACCGACCTCAACGGGAATTCAGCAGCAAGCTACCGCTACGACGCCTTCGGCAACACGCTGGTTTCAACCGGCAGCTACGCCGCAAGCAACCGCTACCGCTTCAGCACCAAACCGCTGGATCACGAAGTAACCAGCGCGCCGCTCTACTACTACGGTTACCGCTACTACGATCCGGTCACCGGACGCTGGCCAAGCAGGGATCCGATTGAGGAAGAGGGGGGGATCAACCTGTATGCATTTTGTTACAATGCCTCCCAATACTGGCATGATTACTTGGGTCGTGAGCCAAAAGTGACTCGGGATGCGAATGGAAGGTGGCGTGATGCTGGTGGCAGATACACAAATACCCCAAGTAGTAATGTCTCGCCTGCAAATTCTATTCCGACAAATCAGAACGGCGCATCCGGTCCTGAAGATGTTGGTGAAGCGATGTTGGACCGATTAAGCTCTGTCTCGAAGTCACTCGCAAGGAAGCAAGCAGAAAAGAAATGCGCAGAGCTTTTCGAAACGAGTGGTTGTGAAGTAAAATGTCCTAAGAGTTGCACGTGGGCCATTGCCGGAACAAGAGGTGTTCAGGGGGGATCAAAGCCAGTTGATCAATGGTATTTATCTGGTGCAACCGTCAAATGTAAGTCTTGTAAAAAAGTCGCAAGTGAAAAGCCAGCAGGCTTCTATGGAGCAGATCAACACTACTACAATCAAGCAAATGAAGCAGTCAAAGGTAATTATGCGGAAAAACTTGGACCCGAAACAGGGTGTATCAATGGTTAAGATGATTCAAAAGTTAGCAAATCTGCTTTTTTGTATTTTGTGCTCGCAGATCGGTTATTCGGCGGATCTTGGTCTTAAACATGCAGGCGCGATGAGCCAACTAGAGATCGAAAAGAACTTTAAAGGCTTTTCATACGGCGTTGCTAATGGGGATCCGAACAGGATGAAGATCGAGGTTCTTCCCGGTGGATTCGAAGGTAAAGAACTTAAGGGCATTATTGCCAGTTTGTCCGACGACGGTAAAGTCGTGGCCATCGAGCCTTACTTCTCAAAGCTGGATGATGCCTTCGAACCTGTGATGTGGGCCTTTGAGTCTTATAGAAAACGAAAAATCGGACTGAATACGTTATGGGAAATCAACCGATTTTCCTTTGGGGAGGAAGCAAACGATCGCGAAGTCTTGTCATTTGTCATACATACCATTGGAACGAGTGATGGCTACCCCTCGTTGGACAGAATCCAAATCAGACAAGATATCGCTCTGCTAAAGGCAATCCATCAAATTGCCTCCGACAAGAAACTTCAATTGAATGCAGAAGGATTGAACTTAGGCCAAGTGAAGGAGGCTTTAGAACTATGATGATTCTTTGGGGTCGGTCCGTCTCTGGGGTCGGTCCGCGCAGTAAAACAAACGTTTTTCTAACATTTTCGCAGCTACTGGTATGAAACCGCTCAATATGACAGAGGGACGGGCATTTAATCAGATCCAATCATGATCGAAGTTCCACCTGCGCGCATTCCTGAGGAGCCCGCTGCGGTCATTCCGCACGCCGGGTTCTGCGAGGGGGGGCGTCGGAAAACCGACGTCTCCTACTTTAATCTCCTAAAAATGAATATTACGCGTAGGCGCATTTGTCTCGCGATTGCGGTCGTTCTTCTGGTTTGGGCGATCTATGGGAGAGTTTCCTACTACCCTCAGGTGAATGTTGATTGGCGGACGACGGCGGATATAAATCGAGGCAGAGGCTTCTATGTTGCGGTGGGTCGATTGTGGGGGAAGCAGGATCTTTTTTTAGAACCACTGCAACGGAATGGGTGCCGCTATTCTTGGTGGTATCCGACTTCGAGCTTGAGAACGCCCACACGCTTGAGGGCGGATGCGGCGGCAACTCAGATGTCGGTTTCAATTTTTCGGACAGGTGGATCGAAGTTCCAATCGATGCAGATGTCCCATCCTTTTCTCCCCCAAATCAACCAGATCGACCGAATGTGTTTATCCTTCATGCAGACAACACCCTCGAACTCACTGATCTTACGGTAAGAACACAGGAGCAACTCGATAGTATTCCCTATGGGCTTCGGGGAAAGCAGAACTTCTCTGAGATTCGGTATTTTCTTCAATCGCAGCTACAGAATCAAAAAGGAGAATTGGGTTCCGGGGAGTAGTTAGCTCCCCGGTCTCATAATACCCTGCGTGCGGCTTTGACTCCGTGCCTCCGTCCATGCGGTCAGGCTTTGCGTTTTGTAGAGTCGCTACTGCGGCCGGGGCATTCAGATCGGGAACTCCTTGTTCCTCCAACTTACAGTTGTTCAGCGCGAATCGCACAATCTCATTCTGGCTCATCCGCCAGTTGTCTTTGCGGCTCTGCGTCGCCATGTGCACTGTTTCAGGCTCTGCTCTCAAGGCTAACAGGTGATGGCGGCGCGTGCGCGGTTGATTCCACTGCTTCCAATGATACAAGCTCACTCGCCGCCTGATCCATACTGACAGCGCCAGAACCTCTTTGTAGGTGGAGCTGAGCTTGTAGTATTGGAGCTAGCCGCGGATGTATAAATTCAACTCGTCGATGACGGTTTGAACATTGTGCCCGCGGTTGCGGTTGGTGATTTGACTCGCTGCGCTCCCATTCACGAATCCGCTCCTTGAAGCGGTGGTGCGCCTTGTCCGTCCACGCGAGCTTGGCCCGTTGGTTCAATCGGTAGCTGAGGAACTCTCGCAGGTTTTCAGCGGAGCCGCGCGGCTTTTCGCGACGGCTTGGCGATCCCTGCTGATTCCTCGAAAGGTGCCTCGGGTGAGCTTTTGGTCATTCGTGGCTATTTTTAGGTCCATTCCACGGAGTGATGGAAATCAGTCGGGCACAGCTTGCATGGAGCAACCGAGGATTCACGGGTGATCGCCGTCATGAATGCGACCGATATGACCGATTCTTTAGAAATCAGCGAAGAGGTCCATTTGTGGAAGGTTCGCTTTCGGGAGAGTGTCTTGGTCTTGAACGGTGTTTTTCGCTTTGGGGCCCTGTTTTTTTGCCTCGGGTTTTACGGAGTGCAGCTCGAGGTGGGAGAGGATGGACTTCGCCCGCTCGACGACGGGTTTGGGAAGGCCTGCTAGGCGGGCGACTTGGATGCCGTAAGATTTGTCGGCGGCACCGGGGAGGATTTTGTGAAGGAAGATGATTTCCTCGTTCCACTCGCGCACGGCGACGTTGTAGTTCGCGACGGCGGACTTGGTGTTAGCAAGGTCGGTTAGCTCGTGGTAGTGGGTGGCGAAGAGGGTGCGGCAGCCGATGGTGTCGTGCAAATGCTCGGCAACGGCCCAGGCGATGGAAAGTCCGTCAAAAGTGGCGGTGCCGCGGCCGATCTCGTCGAGAATGACGAGTGAGCGGTGGCTTGCGTGGTTGAGGATGAGTGCGGTCTCGCTCATTTCTACCATGAAGGTGGATTGGCCTCGTGATAGATCGTCAGACGCGCCGACGCGGCAGAAGATGCGGTCAACGAGGCCAAGTGTTGCGGATTCCGCGGGGACGTATGCGCCGATTTGCGCCATGATGGCGATGAGTGCGATCTGGCGGATGTAGGTCGATTTTCCAGCCATGTTAGGACCGGTTAGAATTTGGAGGCGGGCCGTATCCGGGTCGAGTTCGGTGTCGTTCGGGACGAATTTGACGTCAGTGAGAGTTTGTTCGAGGACGGGATGGCGGCCGTTGGTGACGAAGAAGCCATTGCCCGTGTTGAGTGTGGGGCGGCAGTGGCGGTGGTATTGGGCGACTTCGGATAGAGCGCATAGAACATCGATTTCAGCGACGGCGGCGGCGGTCTGTTGGATGGCGGGAAGATGGGTGACGACGCGGGCGCGGAGCTCGAGGAAGAGTTCGTTTTCCAGTTGTTTGGAGCGTTCTTCGGCACCGAGGACTTTGTTTTCCATTTCCTTGAGCGCGGGCGTGATGTAGCGCTCGGCATTGGACATGGTTTGTTTGCGAGTGTAGTCGTCAGGGACTTTGGCGAGTTGGCTGGTGGTGATTTCGATGAAATATCCGAAGACGTTGTTGAATTTAATTTTCAGCGAGTCGATGCCGGTGCGTTTGCGTTCATCTTCTTGGAGGCGTGCGATCCAGTCCTTGCCGCCGCGAGATGCGTTGCGCAGTTCGTCAAGTTCTGGTGACCATCCATCGCGAATGACGCCGCCGTCACGGAGGTGAGAGGGGGGCTCGTCATTGAGTGCGAGAGCGAGCATGGAGGTGAGTTCTTGAAACTCGTGGAGGTGAGAGAGCAGGGAGCCGTGGTCCGTGGGCAGGGAGGAGTAGTCCTGTTTGAGGGTGGGGATGTGGCTGAGGGAAATGGAGAGGGATTGCAAGTCGCGTGCGTTGCCAGAGCCTTGAGAGAGGCGTGAGGTGGTGCGCTCGATGTCACGGATGCCTTTGAGTGAGTCGCGGCATTTTGAGAGGATGTAGGGTTCTGCTAGGAGCGAGGCGATGGTGTCTTGGCGGCTCGTGAGTGTGGTTAGATCGCGGAGCGGGTGGAGGATCCAGTCGCGCAGGAGGCGTGCGCCCATGGGGGTGGCGGTGCGGTCGAGGACGCCGAGGAGAGTGTGGGATTTGCCAGAGCGTGAATCGACGAGATCGAGATTTCGTTGAGATGCGGCGTCGATGAGGACGTGCGCTTCGCTTTCGCGGATGCGCGGTGGGTGGAGGTGGCCGCAGGGGCGGCGGAGTTGGTGGATGAGGTAGTGAAGAATCGCGCCGCCGGCCCCGCTGGCGGCGTGGAGGTGTGCGCAGCCGAAGCCGTCGAGTGAGTGGACGGCGAAGTGTTCTTTGAGGAGCGGTTTGGCGTGTTCTGGGAGGAAATTGTAGCCCTCATAGACAAGGCATTGGCTGAGTTTGCCAAATTCAGCGGTTTGGTGGTCGGGGATGAGGAGTTCCGAGGGGGAAATTCGGGCGAGTTCGTCTTCGAGCATGCCAAGTTCGTTGAACTCGGCGATGGTGAATTCTCCGGTGGTGTGGTCGATGCAGGCGAGGCCGAGAGTTTTCCCGTGTCTGCAGACGGCGGCGAGGTAGTTCGGGCGTTGGTCGTCGAGCAGAGAATCATCATCGATGGAGCCGGGGGTGAGGATGCGTGCGATCTCACGAGAGACGAGTTTTCCGGCGACGGGTTCCGAGGTTTGTTCGGCGATTGCGACGCGTTTTCCGGCTTTGAGTAGGCGCGCGATGTAGCCTTGTGCGGCGTGGTAGGGGACGCCGCACATGGGGGTGCCGCCGCGTTTGGTGAGGGCGACGTTCATGATGGGGGAGGCGGTTTTCGCGTCCTCGAAGAACATTTCATAAAAGTCGCCCAAGCGGTAGAAGAGGATCATATCCGCGGGTAGGGATTTCCGCATGGCTTGGTATTGGGCCATCATGGGAGTGAGTGCGGGCTCGGACATGGGCGGAGAGTGGGGGGCTGATTTGGAAGAATCAAGAAGGGAGGTTTTTTCGGATCAATCTGCGTGTTGCCTCACT
>JBEGOB010000296.1:0-15915 GCA_041182265.1 Verrucomicrobiota bacterium
ACGATATCCCGTCGGGTAAGATCAATGCGGGAATCTCCTATCATGCTGCTTGGGGAGGGATGGCGCGACTGGATTGGTCTCATGTTGGAGGTAGATGGAGCGATCAGGGAAATACCGTGAACGATGACGGATATTCGCTTGTGGACGTTCGAATCGGATACAAACACAAGGACATGGAAATTTCACTGTTTGTGGATAATCTATTCGATTCGGAATACCACTCGCATACCTATCTGATCCAAGGACTTCCAGCAGCGACGCAGGGAATGCCCAGAATTTTGGGAGTAGAGACTCGGGTAACATTCTAGGCCGCATTTGAAAATCTCAGAATGAGTGGATTCAATCAGTGTTGCTGCCAGGGAGATTCGAGCTGCGCGCCACCCGAAAACCAATATCCTCGTCTGCTTCTGTCGGCGCGTAGTCGTAGCGCTGGGCACAGCGGCTATCGCTTGCATCATACTGCCATCCACCACCTCGGAAGACTTTCCCGCTACCCGAAGTAGGTCCCCTTGGATTGGCGGCACAGTTCGTGTAGGCGTTAGCGGCATAACTATCCCAGCACCATTGATAGATATTTTCTGCCATCTCGTGGAGTCCGAACCCATTGGCTGGAAGCGATCCTGCCGGTAAAATACCAAGATCCAGTGATGGCTTGGGCATTGCCGCATAGACCCAGCAAAATGGCGGTTGTGATAAAAGGAAGTCTTCGGGGTGCAATCATGGAAGAAAGTCAAATTGTCATCTTTGGGGTTTTGCAATATCTAGGCGATTCGTGTGCTTCTAGTCCGTTAGATACACACAGATTCTCATCGTAAACTGCAGTGGGTGGGTGATGAAATATTGTTTCATTTTCAAATTGATGGAAGATGGAGTTGCATGCGCCGGAATAAGGACTCAGGGAGGGATCGTCATTTCCGACGCATGCGGGGTCCGGGGAAAATGATAGTTTCTGAATTCAGTGTTTTTCCGAAAAACATTCAATGGGTTTCCTGTGTGATTTACGGGTTGAGTGATGCCTTGAGACGGATGAACCGTTGGTCAGCAGTAGCAGGGATAGTGACGCTAATGGTGTCCGGATTCGTGCCGTTTTCCTGGATGCTGACTTGGGGCGCGGGTGGTCCAGGGGTGATGACATAACTCTGCTGCCAGGTGACAAGGTCCGTGCTGGTTTCCACGGACAAGCTGACATCGGCGGTTTCCGCAGTATCCGGTCGTTGGAAGGGCAGGGTCATGTTGCCGTTTCCGACAGCGACTCGCGGCGCGTTGTTTGAATCCGGACGGGACGGATCTCCTCCCAGCACGTATTCTAGCAGGTTGGAAATACCGTCACCATCCGGATCTGCGTCAGGAGCCGGGTTCGACAGGTTGGGGTGCTGGCCCAACCAGGTGGCGAGTGATGCGGGATCCGCCAGCTCCTGGGCGGTCCCGAGATGAACGAAGGGTTGGTAAATCCGAACGACGCCAAGATCATCGGTGGTTCTGATCCGGATGCGGAGAACGCGTTCTGTGGCATTCATGGTCGAGGCCAGGCGCAGTTGGCCACCAGAAATGAAGAAGCGGCTGTTATCATCGCCTCCGGTTCCCAGTTCCAAGCCGAATTGGTATGATCGTCCGGGCAAGGCGGGTGAAAGCGATAGTGAAGCGACAACAGAACCCGCTGGCGAATCCCTTACCACTTTCAACCGATCCGGCATGAGTGTCAGTGGCGGGATGCTGAACTTGAGATCGGCAGGGGCGCTCAAGCGGGATGCAATGCCACCGTCACGGAGGGCATCGTGCGACAAGGGTGCCAGGCCTATCCTCAGTTCAGTCGATACTGTAAAACCATCTCCGTCAGGGTCGGAGTCTGGGCTGAGGGTGCTCAAATTTCCGGTCAGGCGAAGTTCCTGATAGTCTGGAATCGTGTCCGCATCGAAGTCCTCGCCGGGCAGCACAAAGTTTGCCACCATGTCGGTGTCCTCCAGCATGGCAAAGGAAACCTGGTTGCGGCTGTGCCCGGCCGGGTCGGACACCCGTTGGCCGTTTCGCGTCCAATGAGTGAAATGATAACCGCTGTAAAGCTGGGTGAATGCGTATTGAGCGGTCGCAACGGCCGAATTGGCAGCGAGATACGATTGGCTTTCCGCCACAATCCCGCGTGGCTGGCTGCGCACGGCGAAGCGTTTTCGAGTGCCGCTTTCATATTGGAGAGGCGCGGACAATCGGGATGCGATTCCACCGTCTTTCAAAACATCCTTGGTGGCTACAGCCAAACCTAGACGCCGTTCGTCCGCAATCGTCAAGCCATCCGCATCCGGATCGTCCTGTGAACCGTAGTTGAGTGAACCGAAAGAATTCCACTCCCACCAATCCGGCAATGCATCGTTATCCGCGTCTTCGCCTGGTAGGAAGAAGTGGGCCGTCAGCTCGGAAGAACCGTTCACCGTCAGTTTCACCTGCCGCCTGGCGAGTCCATCCGGACTTGCCAGTCTCTGGCCATTCAGGCTCCAGTAGCCAAACGCATAACCCGAGACCAAGGCCGTTCCAACGTGGGGAGAAGTGCGCTCCGCCCCGTTCTGGACCAATTCGCTGGTGCTGGAGATCAAACCAAGCGGGCGGCTCTGGACGGTATAAAGGGAGCGCACACGGTCAAAGCCCAGCGGTGCTGATAGCCGCGCAGAAATCCCACCATCTTGCAGCGCATCTTTGGAGATTAAGCCCAGCCCCATTTTTCGTTCGTCCGCCAGTGAGAGACCGTCACCGTCGGGATCGGAGCTTGGTCCATTCACCAGCGTGCCGAAATTCTGCCACTCGACCGCATCGGGGATGCCATCGGAATCCGTGTCAGACCCGGCCGGCACATAGCGCGCCACGATTTGGGTATCGGAGCCGGGGGTGATCTTGATCTGGTTGAGATAATAACCGGTCACATCGCGCTGGACCTGGCCGTTGATTTCGAAACCCACGAAGGTGTAACCACTGGTATCTCCCAACAGGTAAGGCGTGGTATAACTTCCACCCGGTGCCACCTCTCCTTCCGCAGAAACCAAGCCCAGAGGCTCGGAACGCAGCGTGTAGCGGAACCGATTCCGCACGAGCATCCGCAAGGGGGCGGAAAGTCTCGCCGATACCCCACCGGACCTGAGTTCATCCACGAAGCTGGCACTGTAGCCGTTGCGGAACTCCTCCTCGTGCGTACGACCATCCCCGTCCTCATCATCTTGGGGCCCTCGACTGCGGTCGCCAAACATCCAGTATTCCCACCAGTCAGGCAAGCGGTCGCCGTCCCCGTCCTCGCCCGCTGGAAAAAAATTCGCCACGGCATCGATCGGCTCACTCACCGTGACAGTGGGGAGCATGTAGGCCTGGCCGCTAGGATAGGACTGGCGGACGCCGTTGAAGGTCCAGAATCCGAAGCGGTAGTTCCCGGACACCACCGCAAAGTCGCGGACTCGCCTTGTGGAGCCCTCAGGGACCTCAACTGTCAACGGTGAGACCAACCCAGCTGGATTCGAGCGTTCGCTGAACGCATGCTTCACGCCTTGGGCCTGAACGCCGGATGTTGAAATGAGCCAGGCGACCACGAGACCGGCCCTGGCCAACGACCGGAGCGGAGTGAATGCGCCATGAATGAATGGAATTTGCATAGGCTATCGGATGGAAAGAAACTGGATGCTTGCGAAAAGGGCACTCAGTCGGCCGGATCCCGCACCACATACCAGAAGTCATTTCCTGCCGTCCCAGAGGGAGACGCCTCGATGCCAAACTCATTGATCTTGTTCGGAAAGGTGCCGGCCGGACTGCTCCGCCGCATCTGAAGTGGCGGGTCGAGTTGCACCGTGAAACCAGGAGTTGCCCCCTCGCGAGCGCGGGTGACCTCATCTGTCGTGGCAACCCGCAGACCATCACGCTTGAGCAAAAAAGTCCGACCTGCTGCGGTCGAGGCGGTTCCATTCGCCAGAATCACTCCGTTGTCCGAACCGGTCGTTCCAAACAAGACTCCATCCACCAAGCGCACCGAAGGATCCTTGGTGGCCACCAACCAGAAAAACTGGGCCAAAAAGTCATCCTGGCGCATTGGATTGCGACTGATCGTCACCGCCGGGCGAGTGCCGTCGGCAGGAATCTCCACCAGATGCGTGTCAAACCAGTGGCTGCGACTGTCGCGTGCTAGAGCCATCACCCGCAGGGTGCCGAAGTCCACATTCCAATCCCCTCCTGCATTCCAGGTCACCCGCTGGACCGTTCCCGTCGGCTGGTTCGCGCCGATCCGGCTGCCGGTTCCCTCCAGCAAGGTGTTGAGCGGCAGCACATTCGTCAGACTCGCCACCCCGTTGGCAAACCCGACCAAGGCGGTGGTCACAGTGCTGTCATTCAAATCGTCCACCCGATAGTCGATATCCACGACTCCGCTACCAGGCCGCTGAGCGATGCCAAGGACCCAAGGATTGGGGACGGCATTGCGGCTGACGGCGTCGAAGTTGGAGAAATTGGGGTAGGAGAAAATGTCGAAGCCAGTGGCATGAGAGTTCCCGGAACCGTAATTGTAGTAATTGATCCACGCTCCTGAATCATCAACACCAACAGCGCGATAAACATCGTATAGCTGCGGAATACTGGCTAAGGCATTATTCCCGTCATTCCCATTGGCTGGAAACACGTGAATCCAGTTTCTATCAGATAAAACCAACCGATCTTTCCAGAAGAATACCTGTCCTCGTTCTGGCCAATACCTAACAATACTACCCGTCATCAGCCTGCGAAATTGCCCATCTCCTCCAAAAAATTTCCAGTTTGGGCCATTGCCACCGCCTCCGTCAATGATAAGGACTTCGTCTTGCCCCTGAGAGTCGCTGCGAACGACCATTTTCAGGATAGAACTTTCTAAGGTTTCCGCAAGAATCCCATTGGTTCTGAAGCTGGACAGAAAATTTCCATCACGATCGAACACACGAACAAGTCCTTTTTTCGCAGGATCCAAGCTGCCGTAGCCCGAATCCTGAGCTTCGTCCGTCACATAAATCCTCCCACTTGATGGAGAAACAGCAATGTCGGGCTCACCGCCGTCGCCAAAATATCCCGGTCCTTTGCCGCTCGGTCCAAAATCTCCAATGCGGGTTCCGTCCGGACCGATAATGGCGATGCGCAAAAGATATTGGCTACCGGACTCGATAAAATAGTAAAGACGACCATCTGCCGACAGATCGTATCCGACACCGTAATTTTTGCGAAACCTTGCCTTGGGATCGGTCTGTTCGAATATCAAGTCCCCGCTGAGAGACCGAGCTCGAATTGTCTTTCCACTGTATGAGTCATTAGGAACATACCAAATTCTCTGATTCGCAACCTTGGCGTGGTAGAAATAGCTTTCACCTGAAAGTCTGGGAATAGAACGGGAATAATGCATCGAATCCTGCGGCGCAAACGCATTCGCCTGGTCTGGGGTCAGCAAGGGAGCAAGGGCTAGGACTCCGGCGGCCTTGAGCCAGGCGGCGCGGGAGCGGATGGATCGGATGAGGCGGGTGTTCATGGGAAGCTTGGGATGCTGGTTGGAGGTGCTTGGATGTCGGGAATGAGCGGAGCTGCACGATCATTCGTCGGCGGTCACGCGGAAGAAGCGGGTGGGATCGGTGGCTTGGAATGAAAAGATCATATCGCCGTTCTCGAATCGCGAATCACCGGCTTGCAGAGGCAGCTTCTGCCAGGCCCCGAGGCTGGTGGATTGCTGGATGCCGATGCGCAGGTCGAATTTCCCGGTCTGGGCATTCCGACTCAAGAGCGGGACGCCGGGATAGAGCGCGCGGACCTGATCTTCGGTGGGCGACGTCCCTTCTTGGAGTCCCGCCAGTGTCGCGCTGATGGAGGGGTAGGATAGCAGGGGGTTGAGGCCCAGTTCGATGGCGAGCTTGTCCGAAATGCCATCGCCCGAGGTGTCAGCAGCCTTCGGGTTGGTTTTGGCAAGGAACTCCGCAAGGTTATTGAGCCCGTCGCCATCTGGATCCAATGTCGCATCGGTTGCCAGAGTCGGGCTCAATCCATTGTTTAACTCCCACAGATCCGGCAGACCATCGCCGTCGGAGTCGATTGTTTCGATCTTCACGCTCGCCGCAACCGACATGCCCTGAGTGCCGCGGGTATCAAATGGCGTGGCCACGAGCTGGTAAGTCCCCCCGTCCGTGAGTCCTTGGAGACTCGCCAGCAGGTCAAAGGTGATCTTGCTGGCGGGAGCGGTCGGGCTCAATCGAACAGTAGTCCCGATCTGGGCGCGGTTCTGCATCCACCGGTATTCGATGTGACTGGCAAGTGCGGGCGCCAGCTCCGCCGTCAGGTCCTCCTTGAGGAACCCGCGGGTGAAGGCGACAGACCAGTTGCCGTTGCTGTTCCTGACGCGCCCGGTGATCCAGTGGAAACCGGAACTGAGCGACGCAATGACGGAAGGAGGGACGTCGATCACAAAACCGTGCGACCACTTGTTTGTCGGTAATGGAACCGGTGTGCCGTTGCCCGGGCCGGGGTCGGTATCAATGTAATACTCGGCCGCCGTCATCGGCGTGGACGTCGGAGGCACCGTGAGATCCTCGCGCAGGAAGTAACGGGCGTAGGCAACCGACCAGTCGCCTTCCTCATCCTGAAAGCGGACCGTGATCACGTGCATGCCTTGGGGTAGTGTGGCAATCGTGGCGACTGGAAGATCCAGCGCGAGCGATACCTTCTGGGAAGGCGTGAATCCGCTGATCGGCACGCCGTTGCCGGGACCGGGATCTCCGTTGAGGTAATACTCCGCCGCGACGATAGCGGCGGCAGCAGCGGGCGGCGAGGCTCCTGCCAGCAGTGCAACAACCAAGCAACCGCAAAGGTAGGTGGAAATGGTTCTCATGTCTTATGGAATGGAAGTCGATCAGAATGCTTCTGCATCCATCTCAATGCGCAGGCCGCTGCTGCTGGTCGCTTTCGAAGGGACTACAAACCGAGTGATCCGCGGAATCTGGGCGAGACCGCTGATGATGTAGGGACGGGCCCCGGAGAAGATCCCCATGTCCACCCCATCAAAGCCAGTACCTTTGGCGGGGGAATCATCGATGAGATAGTAAGCCTTGTCTTGGATACCGCCGGTGAAGGCATCGTAGAAAAGATGAATAGTGGGATTGTTGCCCAGCCCGGCTGGCAGGTAACTAGGCTCGCCTGAGGGTCCTGGCCCGCTCACGGCGAGGCAGTGGGAGATGGAACCTTTGCAGCCTGCCGCGAACGCCTCCTTGCTCAGAGAAACCGCCGTGCTGGTGATGAAGACCGTATTGGAAATTGAGGAGCCTGCTTTTGTATTGATCTGATAAGCATAATTAAAATCCCTTACAACACAATTGGTAGCAGTCGTGCCATTTTCGAGCGAAAGGCTGCTACCGATCACTGAATTTCGTATGGAAGACCCAAAGACAGACAACCCAATTCCACCATCCAGCCAGCAGCGGCTGATCGAAAAAAGTCCACCCCACGGGTTACCTATGCCATTGCCACTAATTCTGCACTTGTCGATTGAGACCCCCGTGATACCTGCATCCTCGAAATTCACGGTGCAGCTCAATCCGGAGAACGTGCAGCCCGTCGCATTCTGAAGATCCCGTCTCCTCAAATTAAAACTTCCAACACTCGCGGAATTACTATTAATTCCCGCAACATTATGCTCGCCTAAAAAGTAGCCCGGACCGGAAAAGTTCAGTCTCCGGCCCACGTAGACAGTGCCGTAGGAATTTGGGGATCCGGCGATGAGAATCGTGTCTCCCGTGGCCGCGGAATCAATCGCGGCCTGCAAGGATGAATGCATCGCCACGCTCCCGGCATTATTATCGACGGTGATAACCTTGGCGTGGGCGACGCCGGCGACGCCGCAGATCACGGCAAGAACTAATGATTTCAACTGTTTCATGGTTTCGTATTTTTTATTTATTATAGATTGCGTTTTCAGAACTGGTGGCCGGTGAAAGTTTACTATTTAACTCCTGCATTCTCGAATCCTGTGGTGCAAATGCGTCCGCTTGGTTAAGCGGCAGCAAGGGAGCAAGGGCTAGGACTCCGGCGGCCTTGAGCCAAGCGGCGCGGGAGCGGATGGATCGGATGGAATTGATGTTCATGATGTATACGGATTTTGAACTGTGGGATATGGACTAGCAGAGCTGAGTGATTGGGCAGGGGGGGGGAGGCATCGTTTAGCGCTTGCGGCGCAACAGCAGGAGGGAAGCAGCAGCCCCCAGGAGAATAGATGAAGGCTCGGGCACCGCCGTGGCGGTGATGTTGATGAAGCGACTGCTGCTGGATACGAGTTGATCTTCCGAAAAGTTCAGGCCGCCAATTTCGGCATCATAATCGATGCTCCAGTAGTTCTGCCCCGCAAAGAACTCCTCGCCATTCTCCAGGATGTTGCTTCCCAATACAAACAGCCCTCCATTCCAGGTGCCGGTATAGTTCAAGAGCGAGAAAAGCGTGCCAACCTCGAAGGCCTCTGGAACTTCTGCGACGTTGCCGAAGGCGAGCTGAGTCATGTTCAGATTCAAATCCCCCTGGGTCACCAGCAGATCCGCTGCGGCTGCAAGCGCGGCAGACGAATCAACCTCATACTGGTAGGTTGAGTTGCTGGCTAAGGTGACGCCACCATACGTCTGCAGGCTGCCGATTGACGTGCCGGGAGCAATTCGCCCGCCGGCTTCAACGTTCACAGCCTCGATACCACTATAACTGGTAGTGTAGTAGGAGTGGATCGCCACCGAGCCATGCCCTCCGAGCGTTCCGCCGTTCCGCACCAAAACGTGGCCACTGACCACTTGGTCGCCGTATGAGCCCGGTTGAAGCCCCCCTGTGGAGCCAACAATCAATTGGCCTGAATTAATCACTGCATTGCCGTAAAATCCACCAGAAAATCCACCAGAAATCACTGCATTGCCACCATCAATGGACAGTGTTTCAGCCGATGCGCCTGAAATTTCCAGCACACCAGCCTTTACGGTGATACGTGACAAACCGCTACCCTCAAAATTGACGGTCGAGCTGCCGACTTTCTCCACTGCGACATCACCCCGCACCAGATTGCCAAAATCATCAAGTTTACCCCCCGCGTGAATCTCGGAATACGTCAAGTATTCAGAAGATCCGTGTAAAGATATGGTGCTCACGCTTCCAACTTTAGAATTATTGACTCCATATACTGAGCCTTGTTCGGTGGAGGAAACTGCAGGACCTTCGAACTCAATTGCATGAAGGTTATTGCCATTCAGATCAACATTCGACGAAACATCCCAATATCCATGCGCACCTGAGTTATTTCCAATTGAATTCCCAAGAATTAAATTACCTTCATAAATTCGGAAATCACTTTTCAGGCTCTCAGCAGTGTTGAGAGTCAGTGTCCCGGAACCCTTCTTAGTAAGAAGGATACCGCTTTCATATTCCGTATCCATTTCACTAGAACCGATAGTCAAGGTCTCTTGTCCTTCGACATCTAGCAACAATCCGCTACCGTCTCCCAGTCCGAAGCCGCCCACTTCGTAGTCATCCGCTCGTTGACGAAGTCCATTCAACAAAGCACTTGCCTGTTCACCTGAAAATCCCCCAGGTCCCATACTAATACCCAATTCACCACTTTGACCACCGCCAAGAGTAAAAAAGTTATAACCGACAGCAATAAAGTTTGAATTCCATTTGCTGCTATCACCTGCATAAAGCGATTCCGGGCGGGTGAAATATGCGGATCCACCAATCGTTGTCGTCCCAGTATATGAGTTTATCCCGGAAATATAGGCACCCCTAATACCTGCATCATAGACGTTCGAATTCCAACTGTTGCTGTACGAACCTAAATAGACGTTACCGGCACCCGTGAGATTTGCACTAATGACAGCATCTGTGACATCTGCTGTTGCACCTTCCGCTAGGACGATTGTTCCATTACTGACCGAGATAACATCGGCTACGGACGTCACTGTGCTCAAATCACCGTCTAAAATCAGATTATCCAAAGTAACGGTTCTACCACCTAGGTTGAGTTTCGAGCCGTTGCCAACAAGAAAAACATCTGTGCTTTGCCCCAACGCTTGATTACTACCAAGTTCAAGTGTTCCTCCAAGAATGTTGGTGTCGCCGGAATAGCTATTGTTGCCGCTGAGAACGAGTCTCCCATTTCCCATTTTTGTGAAACCTACCGCGCCCGCACCGTCGCCGGTGGAGTCAGTGATTGCAGCACTGGAAGTTACCGTTCCCGTAGCGGCGGAGGTGTCGATTCCAAAGGCGGAACCAGACATCAGCCCGTTTTGCGAAATGCTAGAAGATAGCCCCGAAAAAATGTTCGCGACCTGCGAACTCGTAAATCCGGATGTGCCACCAACACCCAAAACGAGGGCTCCACCGGCATGCACGCTGATCTTCTCTTTCGTCCAGGATGTTTGATCTCCACCATACAATGTCGCAGCGCCGGAAAACACCAATTGGCCCCTCAACACATCCGTCTGTCCCGTGTAGCTATTCGCTCCAGCGAGAATCAAGGCACCTTTTCCCTGTTTTACCAACCCAAGTGATCCGCCACCGTCGCCTGTGGAATCGCCGATCGCGTGGCTGTATGTGATGGGATCTGGGGTGCGGATCCAGTGATAATAAGTATACGGATCATTTGAATTATCGGTGTCGAAGCCGATGGTAGATCCTGCTTTGAAGCCGTTTTGATTGAGGTTGATGCTTAGACCTTGAATTACTGAGGCTGCATCAGCAGTAGTGAATGCCGAGAAGCCACCCAATCTTAGTGAAAGTGTCCCGTTGCTTTCGATGGTGATGTTTTCTTGGGTCCAAGAAGACATTGACGTAGGCCCAACACTGAGTGTGCCCTTTGACAATACACGGGTGCTGCCCGAGTGGGCGGCGATTCCGGAAAAATAAGCATTATCGTCAACAAGGACGTTGCCCGTGCCGGTGATGTTTCCACTGATGACACTATTGCCTAGTGTTAGCGTATTTCCAGCAAGCATCAGATCGCCCGATACTCTGGCACCAATTTTTGCGTCTGCAGCAAGCGTGACATCACCACCCCATTCAGGGGTTCGCCATGGGTCGATGGCGCGGTACAGATTTCCCACCAACGCACCACTTCCACTACCATCGCCAGAGATTGTAAGAGATTCTCCAAGGATGAAAGTACGCAATTCCAGTGTGGCCCCGTTCTGAACCGTTGTTCCATTTCCGGGCCCTTCAGAACCTAGAGGACTGTAATAGGGATCATTCCAACCTCTGTATGTATCGATTTTCAGAGTCCCAGATTCAACCGTTGTTTCGCCGGTGTAAGCATTGTTTCCCGACAAAGTTAGAACACCGCTACCGACCTTAGCGAGACTCACGTTGGTGCCGCTGATGTTGCCGCTGATGATGGAATTGCTATTGCCTGCTCCCAAAGTCACACTGCGGCTGCCGAGCTGGAGCGCACCGCTGGCGCTGATGGACCGAATGTCGATGGTCCCTTCCGCGTCGGCGAGGTTGAGTGTCGTTCCGCTGGCGCTAGACAAGTGGGAAAGGCTGATATTTCCAGTTCCGGTCAGCTTCAGTGTGCCACCTTGGAGATTGGTCGTGCCTGAGTAGGAATTTTGACCGGTGAGCAACAAGGTGTTTGCGCCGAGCTTGTTGAGACCGACGCTGCCGCCGCCGTCACCCGCACTGTCGCCGATGTTGGCAGCGACGGTGAAGACCCCGCCCGCAACCTGAGTGGTGTCGATGCCAATGGCGGAACCTGCCTGCAGACCATTTCCTGCCACTTCCTGCGTCAGTTCACCGATCAAGTTGCCAACATCCTGTTCGGTGAAGCCAGTCGCACCACCGGCTGACAAATGCAGGGCGGCACCGCTTTTGACGGTGATGTTTTCCTTGGTCCATTGATCCTGTTGACCGTCGTAGAGCGCGGCGCGGGATTTCAGGTCCAGAGTGCCGGCATTTACCACAGATGTTCCGGTGTAGGAGTTGGTGCCCTCCAAGCTCAATGTGCCTGCGCCTGACTTCACGAGACTGCCTTGGCTACCGCTTAGGTTTCCAGCAAAGGTAGAAGAATAGTAAACATTGGAGTTGGTGACCTCAAGCGTGCGGCTGCCGAGGACGACGTTTGAACCATGCGCCCCACCGAATTGGGTAAGAGAAAGATGATCCGCAGTAATCGCAGAGAGATCAAATGTGGAGGAAGCGCTCAATACAACACCGCTGACTTGACCCAAACCTGCGAGTGCCAATTTGCCATCATCAACACTGATGGGATTGCCCAACGAATTGGCTGCCGTGAGAGTAAGTAAACCAGCACCGGTTTTTGATAGCCATTCACTACTGGAAAGCGTCACAGCGATTTCCGCCTGAGTGTTGGAAGCTACCTCGATCCGTGAACCCCAGTTGGAGAGGTTGATGCCATGAGCCGGTGATGCCTGAGATGACAGGCTCCAGCTTCCCGACTCGAAGGACAAACTACCTAGCGTGACCGGCTGATCCACGAGAATGGTGCCACCCGAGCCTGTAAATGTGGCCTTCGCACCCGCTCCGGAAGCGACGACTGAAGACTCCCAGTTACTGAAATCCGTCCACATGAGGGACTCTCCTTGATTAATCCACTTTCCATCGACAGCATAGCCGACGGTCGGCAGCGAAAAGCAGAGCATCAGAGTCATAACACTGGACGAACTTGGTTTGGTTTTGAATTTCATGATTGATAGGATTAACTAGGTGGATTGTGATTTATTTTGGGAGAAGGATTGGGAGAGTCGATTCATTAGAGAAACGCAAAGAGAGCCATTCGCTTACTTGATGCCCGCTCGTAAATGTTCCGAATTCCCAACAAGCGCCATCGCGGTGAGTGTGGAAATCTGCAAAGAAAAGGAACATTTGACTTCATGGATTATTTTGATCATCAGCTTTTTCAATTTTCATGGTTTTCTTCATGACGGTGTTATCTCCCGGACCACGCACTCGCATGGAGAGATCTCTAAACTGGCATTTGTAGAACAACTGCCTCGTAGTTTTATTTTCTTCGTGTGTCCATCTACGCAATTGCGTGAAATTTATTAGACAGGACGGCCTCAATGGTCAATGGGTGGAATCACCCAAATTGATAGGGAGGCGGCATTTCTGATTCAAATTGATTGTAAATAGGTAAGAGAAACACGGATGGGTCCTACACGACCAGTCCGATTCAAACCACCCCCGAAACTACGTATGGGACAGCTAGTTGGTGAGAGCGACCAAGGACAACTGATCATTCTTGAGTCATTGACGCTTTGATACTGGGCCGCATCAACGGGAGAGCACTACCTCACCGAACAAGCTGAAACACCACCACCAACTCTTACAACAAGTTGAGCAACTTTCGGGGGCACTCCAGCGGCAAAGCGCGGAGTGCTTTGCCCGCTGGCCTTACACGCTTTGACCAGCGCGTCTCTCTGTTCCTGAGTATAGCAGAGTCGCCCCCCGGCGGTCGGGTTTTATAATTTCATCGTGCGTAGCAGTCATAGCCGTAACCCTATGACTGCTTTGCTACGCGGCGCGAGAGGCATCAGATGGCGCTTGGGACTACGCTTACGTTGAATTCACTAGAAACATCAGATTATAAGGTGTTCCCGTGGCTTACCTTACTCGACAAAACGTCGGAGATCGACGGTGTGCATTGTGGCTTCTCCGGGTGCCCAAAGTTTGAATTTTGCCTGCGCTCTCGTTGATGCATCTTCTGTGCTTAGGCCATAAACGTAGGAATACACCGTGGCTGGGCACTTTTTGGTGCCTCCCTGCCAAGAAATCAGTATTACAGCCTTGGCACTCTTGCCAAAGTCAAATTTCGAACTGCTACTCCTGCAACGCGAGACCCCACTGTAGCGGGATTGGAGAGAGGACTCAAGCCGACGCTTCTCTTGGACTTCGCTATCAGCATCAACGATTGAATATTCATAACCAAGTGCCGTTTCCTGGCCACATGAATTCATTCCGTATGCAATCGCATAAACATGAATTTGATAGGATGCTGATGTTTTCTCAGTATTGGAAGAGGTTTTCGGACTTTCTTGGGTGGAAACTTGCTCTTGGTTCGATACGCTTGCAGTGTTATCATCGTTATCCTGAGTTGTGACTACTTCTTCGGAATCGCCGCTGTTGTAAGAAGATGCACTGTATTGACTCCCATAATTGGAATATTGACTACCATAGCTTGAACTACTTTCGCTGTATCCTAATTCATTGTTCATTGAATTCATGGCCGAACTGAAATTCTCAATATCTTCAACCGCGCATCCCGAGAATTGTAAGCAAAGTGCAATCATGCCGGCGAAGCGAATGCCGATAGGTGTCTGAGGATGTTTTTTTACGATTTGTTTTGTTTTCATTTTGTCTATATTTCTGTGATTTGTGAGTATAAATTAAAGTATTTGATTTTCGATTCCAAAAGTTTGGTGCCTTGATTCCTTCTGCATAAAATTATCCCGCAATTCAGGAACTTTGAGCGTTTTGATTTGAAATCGATCCTTATATTTTTGTTTCGGGAATCGTGCTCATAGCCACTATCGGCAGTATTGTGCTGCTGCTACTCACAACCGTGATTTGGGCAGGTTACGCCCAGACGCAGGGCGACCGGATCAACTGTGTCTGCATTCGAAAGAATCTCTCCGCGCCTTCGTTCGGCAGCGCTCACCCGGCTATTGTCATCGATCATTCCCGGCGTGACCGCAATCGACTGCCAGGTCTGGAGATCGGTCGTTTCCACTAGGCGGAGTCGGCTCAGGGATTGCGCTGCTAGGGAAAAGGCATGGAAGACGAGGCAAAAAATGTTCTGGATCATCTCAGCCCCCCCCAAGCGCGTGCTGTTGGTTTTCTCCACGGTCGTCTTTTGTTGAATCGGTTTTCTTTTCGCGGAAATTCATGGTTTGCTTCAATCAGGAATGGCGTGTTCGTCAATATTACCGATTGGCTTGACCAACGCGCTACTGACAGCAGCAAGCAACCAGGCCGGAAGTCATTTTCGCAGCGCATGTGCAGTATCGAACCTCACATTCATCATAAGTGCCGAGTCAGTTTTGGCGTGGGTATCATGGAGAGGCCGCGTCGCAACAAGCGAAGCAAGAGGAGTGAAGTGGTCAGTCATCCTCGTAGAGCTATTGAAAAACTTACTTTGCAACCACCCCCGAAACTACGTAGAAAAGTTTGTCCAATTTCAGTGTTCCATGAGCTAATTCGCGCAACGCAGCTCCCGAAAAAGGTTTCCCCGGCGGTTCTTTGATCAAAGAATCCAGCGCCATACCGGCGACATCCGGCATGACAAAATACGCCGTGCCGAAGGCTTGAAAGGAACGCTGCACCCGTAGAATCCCCGGATGATCCAGCGAAGCCAGCAGTGCCGACTCATTGGCAAAATTTTCTCAGGACCACTGGAAATTCTCGGCATCCTCGCCTGTCGTGTGACGAGGAGCCACCGTCAGCGAGCTCGGATCGCGGAAACAAAACTGCACCGGCAAGTTTTCCTTAATGACCACCTGCCGCCCCACTGCTGTATCCGTCGCCAAATAGGTGATTCCAAACCCACCACTGCCCAGCACTGATCCAATGACAAACTCCTCGATCCAAGTGCCGGGAGGGAGAGCTTGGTTACTGACGGTTGAGGCTTCCATAACTTCTACGGAAATTCCTATCAGTCACAGCATCCCCTGCCAAGGACAAGCTTCTCGATTGTGCTAGCCGCCTGAATTCGCCGATCTCCACCCTTTCTGTGACTCGACTTTTTCAAGTGAGAATCTCTCAAGCGCAGATAAAAAATGGATATTGCCCTCCCACCAGCCCGGGTTGGGCTGGTGGGAGGGATGGTGCAGTTGGCTTTTTTAGACCTCAATGGTGCGACTGGATATGAAGCGTCGCGTGATTTTTCCTCTGATGCGGAGGCGTGGGGTGAAGTGGATG
>JBEGOB010000297.1:0-3929 GCA_041182265.1 Verrucomicrobiota bacterium
CTCCGCAACTGGGGACGCCAAAGCCGCTTTAGCAAGATAAAGGGCATGAGACCATCCACTCGCAGGGCAGAGTCTGTCATCCCATACGAGCAGCATACAAGAGCGCTGGAAGCTTGAAAAAATGGATTGGATTTGTTTTTTTGTGAACGTTGCAAGGAAAGATCATAGGCTTCGCGGTCGCAGTTAAGACCAATTGTGCCCTCATCAGGATCTGAAAATTGCCTAAATCGCCAATGCCCGCCAGTCGGTAAATTTACCGACTGCACCGGAAACGTTTGTCATCGACACCCCACTCGATTCGCGGTAAAAAACGCCTCGCAATCTTGATGCTGTTTCGTTCTTCATGAAATTAACCTCGTTCACTCTTTTGGCCGATTTCTTTAATCGCCGATTGGTGGAGCCGATCCATAGGTGGGTCGTCGCGGCAGCTATGATTGGCACGGCCGCGGCGGGAGATCATCCGTTTTCGTTCCAACGAATTGAAGTAGATGGGAGCAAGCTGGCAATCTCGGAGAAGGCCCCTCGTAAAGCGAAGGTGCCATCCCATACGCGACTGCTTGATTTTATCGTTCAGGAGGATGCCAATTCTGCCCATCCACCACTGCGGTTTCGCTACAAGCTGGAAGGCTATGACCGCGGGTGGAGGGATGCCGGTGGATCGATGCGATTCTGTTTGAGATTCAATGACTTGCGAGGCAATACAATTTCTGGAGAGGAATTCAGCGCGTCTGGGGAAAGCCCTGGCTGGACAGGCAAACCCGAGACTTCGTCATTCATTCAGCGCCGGGAGTCACTGGAGGTTCCCGGCGGCACTTCACGCATGCAGGTCTGGATGAATACCGCGGGCCCACAACAGACGGTGGGTGTTTATGCGATTGATTCCATCAGGGTCACATTGATTCACACTGATCCGGTGACACCAGACAAACGGATCGATATGATTCTAAATAGTGGGTCGCAGCAAGACAAGAGCCATGGAACTCCGGCAGGCTGGGCTCGACATGGCACCAGCTTGGGTATTTCCCAGATCGCCCCCCGGGATCGAATGTCCCCGTTGATCCTCATGTATGACGACCGCCCCGACAAGCACGGAGGCTGGCTCACGCTCCCGGCGAAATCCGTTCCCCTTGAAGGAGTCAGCAAAGTCGTTATCGAATGGTCTGAAGCCTATTCCATCGGGTGGGGGGGAGCCGCGCGGATCTCTTACGCCGACCTGCCGCTTGGGAATTATCAGCTTCGTTTGCAACCGTTGACCGTTAATGGTCTGCCGGCGGCAAAAATTATTGAAATGGACATCGCCGTAGTGCCGCCATTCTATCAAAACCCTTGGTTCTTAAGGGCCTTGGCACTCGCTGGAGCTGTATTGCTTGCGATTATGGTTCGGCACGTGACACGCCGACGGATTCAGCGCCGCATCGACCTGCTCGAGCAAGAGCGGGTGCTGGAAAGAGAACGTAGTCGCATCGCGCGGGACTTACATGACAACTTAAGCTCTGATATCACACATCTTGCGATGTTGAGTGAACTCGCGCAATCGGATGTCAAGAATCCAGGGAAAGTCTCTCAACATCTTGACCAGATTTTCAACTTGGCAAGCAACCTGACGCGTCTGGTGGATGAGATCGTCTGGGCGGTGAACCCTTCCAAGGATTCCATCAAAGGCTTTGTTTCTCATGTCATCAGCCATACCCAAAGCTACCTGTTGGCCGCGCAGATCCCATGCCGGTTAGATATACCATCCCACCTACAGGACCATCCGCTATCCTCCACGCAACGCCATCACCTTCTTTCAATCATCAAGGAGGCGCTCCACAACATCGTCAAGCATGCGAACGCAACCGAAGTCTGGCTGCGTATCGGGAGTGACGAACGAATGTTGCACGTTCGAATTGAAGACAACGGGTGCGGAATTTCAACAGATCCTTCCGAAGGCGATGGCCTCGAAAACATGTGCCGACGCATGGAATTGATCGGCGGAAGCTTCGAACGCCTCAATCAGTCCAGCGGCGGCACAGCCATTTCAATTACGCTAAATCTACGATGAAAACTCCACCGATCATAACTGTAGCAATCGTCGAGGATGACGCGCGAATCTGTCGCAGTCTGGCGGCGATGCTGGGAACTGCCAGCGATATCCAGTGCGTCGCTGAATGTGGCAGCGCCGAAGAAGCCTTGAAGATCCTACCATTGCTTCGCCCACGCGTTGTTTTCATGGACGTCAATCTTCCGGGATTGAGTGGTATCGAGTGCGTGCGGGCACTCGCCGAGCTGGAGGCGAAACCCCAAATTGTCATGCTGACCAGTCAAGATGACAGCGATGCGATTTTCAGCAGCTTGAGTGCCGGAGCTTGTGGCTACCTGTTAAAACCGATTCGCACCAACCAGCTTGTTGCAGCGGTGCGAGATGTCTTCACGGGAGGTTCGCCAATGACCGGCCAGATCGCCCGTCGGGTCGTTGAGGCCTTTTCGAGGCCGTCGGGAACCCTTTCAGAACCTGTCTCGGACCTCCTTTCCGGGCGGGAACGGGAGATTCTCCAGTTCCTCTCGGAAGGCTATCTCTACAAGGAGATTTCGGACAAGCTGGACATCAGCTACTCCTCAGTCCGGACCTATATCGAGCGAATCTATGAGAAACTTCATGTTCATTCGAGATCTCAGGCAGTGGCAAAGGCTAGGAAATACTCCACATTGGGAGGCATGACCTAATTTTCAACGCCTGGGCTGAATCCTTCATGGGCATGACGCGAATTACCGCAACGTGATTCCCAACACCCTCGAAGACTGGATCGAACCGATCGTCTGCATATAGTGCTTCGCGCGCAACTACGGGATCACCGAGGGATTCCACCGCAAGATGAAGCTTATTCAGCGACGCGCGTATGGCTTCAGGAATTTCGAAAACTACCGCCTGCGCGTCATCGCCCAATGGCGGCTGAACCCAGCCAATCCCCAACTCATTTGAAACCTTAAAAACGCCCACTCCCCAAACTTTGGTGTGAGGCGGACCATAAAGTTCGACCACGGAAGGACTAAACTAAGTTTGGGTAGTAGGTGCAGGAAAGAGTTAGGAGATCATGGGTTGGGAATCAAGGATGAAGTGGCGGGGGACTCGATTTAGGGAAGGCGCGGCACGCAACGGAGCGTAGCGCTGTGAAGTGCGGAGCCTGGAACGGAGGCTTCCCAAAATCGCCGCGCCCGGGGATGCCTTGGTTTACGCCGCTTCCGGACTTGTGGTCTCAGAGGCGTCACCAGGGCCGGAGAGGGCATTTTGATAGAACACCGCAGGAGTGAGATTATCGAGCGTCTCGTGGGGCCCCCAGTCGTTGTAGCGAGCGAACTATTTGCTCACTCCCGCTAGCAACACCGTTACGGTGGAATGCTCGAATAGATAGATTTCCTCGTATTTGATACTCCTCCACAGCCGCTCGATGAACACGTTGTCCATCCAGCGCCCGCGACCGTCCATGCTGATTTTTACCCCGAGATCCAACAGGCGGCCGGTCCATTCGGTGGAGGTGAACTGGCAGCCTTGGTCGGTGTTGAAGATTTCAGGGACCCGGCCGGTGGCGATCAGCGCGTTTTCTAGGGCTTCCAGGCAGAGGCCAGTTTCCATGGTGTTGGAAACGGCCCAGCCCAGCACCTTGCGCGAATACCAGTCCATCACGGCGCACAGGTAGGCGTGGCCGCCGGGCATCGGCACATAGGTGATTTCGGTGCACCAGACTTGGTCGGGTCTTGCGATCGTCTGATGCCTCAGCGGGGAAGGATATTTGCGATGGCCGTTATTCGGAATGCTGGTGCGTGGCTTGCTGTGCGACGACAATTATAATGCCGCACTGACGACAATTAAAATTACCCATTGAAGGGGAGGTTTTTCGGGGTGCGGCGGCAAGTGCTGTTTGACGCCGGTCGAGGTGGCGGGTGCTGCT
>JBEGOB010000298.1:0-13755 GCA_041182265.1 Verrucomicrobiota bacterium
GGATCTAGAAGCCTACGCGAAGTCTTTCGCGGTGAAGACGTTGAAAGGCTAATTTTACCGAGTCATTCAACGATTCAAACAACTCAGTGAGTTGGTCCGATCCCAGCTTACTGATGCCCTCCCACCTTTTAAAAAAGCATGAAAATTTTCTACCGATTGAAGCTCGATGCTATTCTCCTTCCCCTCGTCGCCCTGATGCTCTGCATTGGTGCTTGGGCCATGATCGCCGGTCATGGAAAGACGACGACATCCATCGATGACTGGGGAGATAAAGTGACAAAGACCGAGCGATTCGGACTTTCAAAAAATCTCCCTTCACCTTCGGAAACTTGGATTGCAAGCAAGCCCTACATTGTAGAACCATTCGCCAAACGGGGTGAACTGGATCAGGGGATTCTTCGTTTCGCTTGGCTGTCGCTGAAGCTCGTTGCACAAGGCTACGCCATCGCTCTCATTCTCGGAACCCCGATTGGCTTCTGCCTCGGCCTCTCCAAGAACTTTACCCGTGCATTTGATCCGATCATTCAAATTCTACGACCTGTTTCTCCGCTCGCATGGCTTCCGCTTGGCATGGTGATTTTCAGTGGCTTGCGAGTCATGGATGCAGATGGGCGCACCACTTTCGGAACCTCCGACGCAGCTGCTCTTTTCACGATTGCCATCTGCGCCATGTGGCCCACCGTTTTGAATACGGCCGTGGGCGTCCGCGCCGTGCCGCAAGATTACCTGAACGTGGCTAAAGTACTCAAGCTCTCGAAAACCAAAACTTTAATCAAAATTCTCATTCCGTCTGCGCTGCCTTACATGTTCACCGGGTTTCGCCTCTCGCTTGGGATCGCTTGGCTCGTCATCGTAGCCGTTGAAATGCTCATCGGCAAACCTGGCGTCGGTGGATTCCTCTGGCAGCAATACAACGCAAATAGTTATGCACACATCATCCTCTCCATCCTAACTATCGGATTGATCGGCTATGTGTTGGATCGTGGCATGAGCCTCATCGAAAGCCGCTTCCGTTCGGCCTGATGGATATTCTCGCCTGTATAAACCATGCTCTTTCCCTATCATGTCACCCATCCTTGAACTCTCCACAGTTTCCAAGCACTTTGGCCGCGCACACGAGCGGAGCACGGTTCTTCACGATATCAACTTGCGTGTGGATGAAGGCGATTTCGTCTCGATCATCGGCTACTCTGGAACTGGCAAAAGCACGCTGATCAATCTCATTGCAGGACTTCTCACGCCAGATCATGGGTCTGCGCGCATGGATGGAGCCTCCATCGTGGGGCCTGGCCCGGAACGTGGAATTGTGTTTCAAAATTACTCGCTGCTTCCATGGCTGACTGTCACCGAGAACGTGCGCCTTGCTGTGGATCAATTATTTCCAACGATGTCTGAGAGCGAGCGTAAGTCATACACGGCCGACTACGTCAATATGGTCAAACTCACGCCTGCCGCTGGAAAATACCCCAAAGAATTGTCCGGCGGGATGCGCCAACGCGTTTCGGTCGCGCGAACGCTCGCGGCGAATCCCCGCATTCTTTTGCTGGATGAACCGCTCTCGGCGCTTGACGCACTCACACGCGCCACCCTGCAGGATGAAATTGCGGAAATCTGGCAAAAGAATCGCACCACCGTTGTCTGGATCACCAATGATCCCGACGAGGCGATCTTGGTGGCTGATCGCGTGATTCCCCTTCTGCCCGGCCGCGATGGAGCCACACTCGGTGAGGAAATGGTGGTCAATTTTTCTCGTCCGCGTGATCGCCGCGAGCTTCTAAAAACCGTCGAATTCAAAGACTTAAAAATCCATTTGGTGACCACACTGCTGGACGCAAAAAAAGACACGGCATCAACCATGACGCGGACACTGAGCATGCCGGATATTCTACCGGAAGATCTCGGGAAAAAGCGCAGTTTCTCAATCTTTGACCGACCTGCCCCTCGCCGCCGCTCACAACTGGCTCGCGAAGAACTCAAAATCGAAGTATCATGACATCTCCTCAAGCACCCGTGCTCGAACTTTTCAAACTCACCAAAGCCTATCCATCTGCGAATGGCCCAGCGGTCATCGTGAAAGACTTCAATCTCAATTTTGCAGCTGGAGAATTCATCACTCTCATCGGTCACTCGGGTTGTGGAAAATCCACCGTTCTATCCATGGTTGCAGGGCTAACGGACATCACCGAAGGTGCAATGATTCTCGCGGGGCGTGAGACAAATGAAGCCGGTCCCGACCGCGGAGTGGTGTTTCAGTCCCCTTGCCTCTTGCCGTGGATGACTGCATTTGAGAATGTCATGCTAGGAGTGAATCAAGTTTACTTCAACGCGCCAAAAACCGAACGGCGTGATCTGGCGGAATACTATCTTTCCATCGTTGGGCTGAATCATGCGATGCATAAATACCCCAAAGAGCTGTCACAGGGCATGCGGCAGCGGGTTGGGATCGCCCGTGCATTTGCGCTTCAACCGAAAATGTTGTTGTTGGACGAACCCTTCGGCATGCTGGATTCTCTCACGAAAATGGAGTTGCAAGAGGTTCTTCTCGCTTTGTGGCGGCGTAACAAGCTCACCACGCTAATGGTCACTCATGATGTCGATGAAGCGATTTTCCTATCCGATCGCGTCGTGATGATGACGGACGGCCCCGAGGCGGAGGTTGGCGACATTCTTGAGATCCCCTTCGAACGGCCACGGAACCGAGCCTCGATCTTGGCGGACCCGCGTTACATGGAATGCAGGAATCATCTATTGTCTTTTCTCAACGAGCGGTCGCACCTCCGACCGAGTCGCATCGCCTCGCCTGCGGGAGCAAATGCGCCGATTCTAGGGACATGCGCAACTTCTGCTGCGGCTCTGCCTAGCCACTGAAATGACGTTCGGCATCGCAATTTTCAGATTGCCTTAGGTTTTCATTGCCAGCAGCGGGACCACCCGAAAGAGTTTCCCTGTCTGGATTCTCAATTTCTCCGCATGAAAGTCGTCGCAATCGCCAACCAAAAAGGTGGAGTGGGTAAAACCACTACCGCTCTGAATCTCTCCGCGGCTCTGGCGCTGCGCGGTCAACGCGTGCTTTTACTCGACCTTGATCCCCAGGCGAACTGCACCAGCGGCCTTGGCATTGAGCCGCCGGAAGAGTGCAGCATGTATCCCGTCCTCATTGGCGACACGACGGTCGCCCAGCAAATTTTACCCACCGGTCGCGAAAATTTGTCGATCGTGCCGTCAGAAATGGACTTGGCGGGTGTGGAAATCGAACTTGCCCGCAGCGATGACCATCTCACCCGTCTCCGACATATTCTCCAGGCGCTCAAGCCCAACGACCTTTTCGAATACTGCATTCTTGACACCCCGCCGTCACTCGGAGTCTTGATGACCTCGGCCTTGGCGGCGGCAGATGAAATTCTCATCCCGCTTCAATGTGAATGGTTCGGGCTGGAAGGGCTTGCGAAAATCGTCCACGTGATTGACCAAATTCGGAATTCCGATGCCAACCCATCCATCCGCCTCGAAGGCATTGTGATGACGATGTATGACGGCCGGACGCTCCTCTCACGGCAAGTCGTGGACGAGGTCGCGCGGTTCTTTCCAGATCAAATGTATCGAACCATGATCCCACGCACGATCCGGATCGGCGAGGCACCCAGTCATGGTAAAACCATTTTCGAGCACGATCCCAACGGCCTAGGCGCGCAAGCTTACGGAGCGCTCGCGGACGAATTTTTGTTGCGCCACGCAAGCGTCGCGTCAGGAGTGACAAACGCCTGATCGCCGGACGTGGAACATCCGGCACGCAAGCGAGGAACACGGATTCCCGCTTGACCTGCCCCCAGCAAATGAGGAGCTTTCCCCAACCTCTCGACTGAATCCCGTAATTTCGCTTATTTTTGCCAGGCCTACCTGCCGGAATACATGGGACCTTCAGTCTTCGAGAAATCCGCAAATTTTCCACTTACTCTCTTATTTTCAACACTTTCCATGTTCAAAAAGCTTTTTGGCAATCTGTTCTCCAATGATATCGGCATCGACCTAGGCACCGCGAATACCCTCATCAACGTCAAAGATCACGGCATCGTCTTACGCGAACCTTCGGTGGTTGCCGTCAAGGCTGGAACCAATGAGGTGCTCGCCGTTGGGGATGACGCCAAGCGCATGCTCGGCCGGACTCCCGGAAATATCGTCGCGATCCGCCCTTTGAAGGACGGCGTCATCGCGGATTTTGAGGTGACGGAAGCGATGCTTCGCCACTTTATTCGCAAGGTCAACAAAGGCCGCCGCTCCAATCCGCGAGTGCTCATCGCGATTCCATCTGGAATCACCGAGGTGGAGCGACGCGCCGTCCGCGAGTCTGCGGAACAGGCAGGCGCGCGCGAAGTTTATCTGATCGAGGAACCTATGGCAGCGGCGATCGGCGTTGGCCTGCCCGTCCAAGAGGCTTCCGGTAACATGATTGTCGATATCGGTGGCGGCACGACCGAAGTCGCACTGATTTCTCTTTCCGGCATCGTTTACGCACGCAGCGTCCGGACAGCGGGCGATGAACTGGATGAGGCGATCATCCAATACATGAAGCGCGCTTACAATCTCATGATTGGCGAGCGCACCTCGGAGGATATTAAAATTCGACTGGGCTCTGCCGCACCGCTTCCTAAGGAAATGACGATGGAAGTGAAGGGACGCGACCTAGTCGCTGGACTTCCCAAAACCATCACCATCACCTCGCAGGAAATCCGCGAGGCCATGGCGGACCCGCTCAGCACGATCGTCGATGCTGTCCGCACCACTCTCGAACGCTGCCCACCTGAACTCGCTGCCGACCTAGTCGATCGTGGCATCGTTCTAGCCGGTGGAGGTGCCTTGCTGAAAGGCTTGGACCGCCTCCTGCGTGAGGAAACAGGCTTACCCGTCCACATCGCCGAGGACCCCCTCAGCGCAGTGGCCGAGGGCACTGGCAAGGCGCTTCAGGAGCTCTCGCTCCTCAAGCGGGTCACCAATTCCGACCGCTAAGCGGCCCGAACCGAAAGGCCCCAATCGGCCATGAAGCCGCTCAATCTCATCGCACTGCTACTTTTCCTCGGAGGTCTAGTCTGGGGATTCACGCGCAGTGAACGCGCGGTCCGCGAAGTTCAAGACCTCTACTTTTCCGCCATGGCTCCTTTTTTGAAGGCCGGCTCCACCATGGAAACAAAGGCCCGCTCATTCTCGGAGGAAACTCGCCACTCAAAGGAACTTGAAGTGGAAGTCTCAGCGGTCCGCAGCGAACTCGGACGCTTGCGCATCATCGAGTCACGCTACCGCGAACTCGAACAGGAGGTCGCGAAGTTGCAACATGCTCTCGATTTCAAAAAGGCCACTCAATTCGACGTGGTTGCCGCACACGTCATCCGCCGCAACCCCACCACCTGGTGGCAAACTGTGGACATCGACGCTGGCGAGGAACGAGGCATCGGCACCCAACTCTCGGTGCTCTCAAATGAAGGTCTCGTCGGAAAAATCGACCGGATTTACAAGGATCAGAATCGCTCCTCGGTGCTGCTTTTGACCGACGAAAAATGTCAGGTTTCCGCACGCGTCGAGGGCTCACCCGAAGTGGGAATCCTCAGCGGTCAGCGAGGACAGTTCGACGGCAACCCTCTGTTGCGATTGAAATTTTTATCCACCGACGCAGCCGTCCGCCCCGGGCAACGCGTCTTCACCACTGGCCGAGGAGGAATCTTCCAGCCTAACATTTTACTTGGAACCATTGATTCCGTCGAAAAAGGCGCCCTGGATTCCGAAGCTCTCGTCCGACCGTCGGTGAACTTCGAGGATCTTGGCACGGTTTTCGTGGTTCTTTCCGCCGATCCCTAAGAGTCCGTGATTCGTTATTCATTCATCACGATCCTACTCCTGCTCACCGCCTTTGTGGTGCAGCAGTTTCTACCCGCGTTCACTGGAATTCATCATTCACGCGTATTCTTGGTGCAGTTGGTATTCCTTTGTTCGGCTGTGACCGTCGGGCAACCCACGATGCTACTTCTCGCCTTTATCGGTGGATTCTTTTGGGATGCCCACTGCGCATTGGGCCCCCATGGCGGAGATCCGGCCGTTTACACGCAACAGGTCGAATCCCTGCGCTTTGGTTACTCAATCCTACTTTTCGGCGCGATGGGTTACCTCATGCAAGGAATCCAACCACTTTTCAAACAGGGGAAATGGCAATTTTCCGCATTCCTGTCTGGAATTGCCATTTTCCTCTACCTGTCCGCCGAGTATGCGATCATCAATTTTGTCCGCGGTGATATGGTCCTGCGAAGTTCAACCTTATTTCAAATGCTGTTCACGTCGCTGCTGACGATGTTATTTTCGCCGCTCATTTTTTGGCTCCTCTTCCGCATCGCCAAAGCCTGTGATCACTCCATCAACCCCGAGGCCGGCCGCAAGCGCCGCCGCGCCCACTGAGCCATGGAACCTAGCTACCGATTTAGGCTCTATCTACTGACGGCTCTTGTGCTCGTCGGCTTCGGTGTCTTACTCACGCGACTGCATGAGTTGCAGATCGAACGCCGCGATGACTTCCTGCAAATGGTCCCAGGAAACCGCACGGTCACCGTTCGCGAACCCGGTATCCGCGGTGAAATCACCGACCGCAACGGTGTGGTGCTCGCCCGCAATCTGCGGAAATATGAAGTCTCGTTCAACTTGGACGAAATTCGCCAAGCCTACCTCTCTCAGCGCAGCAAAGAACCGACGCGGAATCGTCTCACTCAGGAAAAGGGCCTGCCTCGCAAGCGGTCAGAAAAAGACATCGTCGCCATCGTCCAAGATAGCACTCTGGCCGTCCTGAATGATCCGCAGCTGAATTTATTCAAGCCATTCAAAGCCAGTGATTTAAGGACTCATTATTTGACGCACGGTGGATTGATTCCCTTCAGTTACCACGCGAATCTCACCTACGAGGAGTTCTCCAAGTTCGCGGAACACAATTTGGATCTCCCGGGCGTCTATGTGAATCTCCGCCCCCAGCGCCACTACCCCTATGGATCACTCGCCAGTCACGTCCTCGGATACTTAAAACAATGGGAAAAAGGTGACATCCCAGAAAGTGCAACCCGCAAGTTTAACCATTACATTGGCGATGATCGTGGAATCGCCGGTGTCGAGGCCTCAATGGACAATGTCCTCCGTGGGCTCGAAGGTCAGAAAACGATCGTCAAAGATGAAAAAGGTCGAACGATTCGGATGTCGGGCTACACCAAGCCCGGCACTGGCGCAAAAATCCAACTCACGCTTGATGCGCGCATTCAATATCTTCTAGAAAACACACTTCACTACGCCGGACGCGCTGCCGGAGTCGTCATGGACGTCACCACGGGCGAAGTGCTCGCCATGGCATCCGTCCCTGATTACAATCCTAACGATTTCATCCCTAGCATCTCACAAACACGCTGGGACGAATACCGAGCCAACCAAATTTTCGCACCATTCACGAATCGCGCTATTTCCGCCTTCACGCCCGGTTCAACGATGAAGGTCCCGACCGCCATCGCCGGAGCGCTCGAAGGCATGGCTAGCCGAAGTTTCTCTTGCGACGGCTACGTGGCATACGGCAACCACCGCGTAGGATGCTGGATCTGGAACAAAAGCAAAGGCCGCCACGGCACTCAAAATCTATCAACTGCCTTGCAGCAATCCTGCAATCCCTACTTCAATAAACTTGCGAATACGATCGGCTGGAAAGGCATGGTCGATGGCTGCCAATTGATCGGAATCGGCAAGCGCACGGGGATCGAACTGCCCAAGGAGGAAGCTGGCATCCTTCCCGGCAGCAAGGCATGGCGGGCTGCCAACCCGAATGCATCGATGACGCCGGCACTCAATGCGTTCCTATCCATTGGTCAAGGCGACACTCTAGCAACCCCGCTCCAACTCTGTGCCGTAGCTGCCACTTTAGGAAATGGCGGAAAATATTTTCGCCCCAGAATCGTGAAAAAAGCCGTCGCGGAAGATGGCCAAATCATCATTGCAGATCTCCCCAAACTTGAGGTGGATCTCGTGCAGTCCGGTGTCAATTCTGCCGACATCGAACTGATACGCAAAGGCATGTGGATGTCGGTGAATCAGGCCGGCGGCACCTCAGGAAAGGTCAAACATCCCAATGTCGAGATCGCCGCGAAGAGCGGCACCGCGCAATCCGTGGACAACGGAAAGCCATCCAATAATTCCTGGATCATCAGCTTCGCTCCCTACGAAAACCCCAAATACGCAGTCTGCGTGCTGGTTCAAAATGGAGGCTCTGGCGGCGGCGTCTGCGGACCTCTGGTCAATCTAATCTATAGAGGTATTTTCGCACGTGACCATCAGGGCGTAAACTTACCGCTGAAAGCGCAGAAAGAGGTGATTGGCAATCTCGACCGCCTCGAAGCCATCGAAATTTCACCAGAAACCATCGCCGCCATCGAAGCGGGAGACAGCGCCCCCTCTCCGGATGTTGTCGCCACGGCGGAAATTTCCACAACCCCTTCGGAAGCCTCCGTCGGAGAAACTGGCAACGAGGTCGTCGGCCTCCTACCCATCTCCCCCAGCACACTCTCCCCCAACGTAACTCCCACACCAACCATCACGCCGGAAGTGGACGCGGAAGGATCAAGTATCCCCCGCGCCATTCCCGTCAAGGAACACTGATTTCTCTAACTCAAAGAAAAACGCAAAAACTCTCATCAACCCCTTCCTACAATCCAAATGATCCAACACATCAAACGCCTCCTCGGCATTGGCAAACCCGACCCATCGCGCGGGAATAGCATCGTCATCAACGTTGAAAAACTCGAACGCCGCGTCGCACTCCTCGAAAATGGAATGCTCGAAGAATACACCGTCGAACGAGAGGGTGACCAAAATATCGTCGGCGGTATTTTCAAAGGCCGTGTCAAAAATATCGAACCCGGCCTCAAGGCGATGTTCGTTGACATCGGACTCGACAAAAACGCGTTCCTTCACTTCTGGGACGCCATTCCAGCAGCCCTCGATGGCGGCTTGGAGGAAATCCAACGCGAGAGCACCAGCAAGAAAAAGCAGCAGAAAAAAATCACCTCCAAGGACATTCCTGACATCTATCCGATCGGCTCGGAAATCGTCATCCAAGTTTCAAAAGGCCCCATTGGCACCAAAGGGCCACGCGTCACAACGAATATCTCACTGGCCGGGCGCTATCTCGTTCTGATGCCATTCACCGAGCAGTTCGGCATTTCCCGAAAGATTGAGGACCCAAAAGAGCGCCAACGCCTCCGGAAAATTGTCCAAAAACTCTCAGTCCCCGAAGGCATGGGAATCATCATGCGCACCGTCGCCCAAGGCACCCGTGCCAGACACTTTGTGCGCGACTTAGCCATGTTGCTCGAACAATGGGATGAAATTGAAGCCCGTCGCGCCAATAACCCTGCACCTGTCTGCATCTTTCAAGAGCCCGGCCTCATCGAAAGAACCGCTCGTGATTTCCTAACGGACGAGATCGACCAAGTCATGTGCGATGATGCTGAAACCACTGAAATGATCCGACAAATCGCCGGAAAAATTTCGCGGCGCGCCAAGCGCCGAATTCACTACGTCCCCACCGCGACCCAACCGATTTTCGAACGCGTCGGAATTCAAAAACAAATCGACGAGGCATTCTCGCGCCAAGTCTGGCTCCCTTGCGGCGGATACATCGTCATCGACGAGACGGAAGCGCTCATCGCGATCGATGTCAACACGGGGCGAAATAGAGGCTCTAAGGACGTGGATAAGATGATCTTGGAAACTAACGTCGAGGCCGCCGTTGAAGTCGCACGCCAACTGCGCCTGCGAAATATCGGCGGTTTGGTCGTCATCGACTTGATCGACATGCGTCACCGCAAGGACCAACAGACGGTTTATAAAGCCATCAAGGACCGTCTCAAACGCGACAAGGCAAAGACGCAAGTCCTCCAAATTTCACCAGTTGGTCTCATGGAAATGACTCGCCAGCGCCTCAATGAGTCATTGCGTGACTCGATGTATGAGCCATGCCCTTACTGCCAAGGCCGTGCTCGTGTGAAAACGCCGATGACGATGTCTGTCGAAATTCAGCGTCGTCTCAATACGGTAATCCAAAAGCACCGCGACACGGTTGGTGACATCATCGTCATCGTAAACACGGACGTGCTCAATCGCTTCAAGAGCGAGGATGCGAAGCTGCTAGTTGAGCTGGAACGCTCCCACACCGGTCGTTTGATTTTCCGCTCAGACCCAACGCTCAATCGCGAGCGTTTCGCAATCATCGACGCTGCGACCGAGAAAACCATCGACCAAGGTTGATAAGTTAATCACAGAATAAGTCTCAAGGGCCGATCTTCTAACGGGGATCGGCTCTTTCATTTTATTGAACTCAGGGACTTGAAACTCTAAGACGCAGAAACCGGAGAAGCTTCGGGCTAGCGCAAACATCAATGTCTCCGAACCGGCGGTGTTTGCGGCACCGGTCGACGTCCAAATAGTAAACCAAGACTCAGCGAGATGGTTGGCGGCTTCGACCGCATAGAGCAATAGCGGATCCGCAATACGATTGAAGGTAATTTTAAGCTGTTTGATGGGATCGTCTTCGCGGAGAACGAACATCGTCGAAATTGCGGCGGGAACTTACCATTTTACATCGCCCCCCAACGATTGCGGTTATCAAGCTGAATTCTCAACCTGCCAAGCTGCCGGATTCATACCGACGGCGCTTATAAAAACTTGGTTCAAGCGCCGCCGGTCGGCTAAGCCACATTGCAGGGCAATCGTTTGGAGGCTCAGTGAGCTATCTCCGAGCAGTAATTCCTTGGCACGGCGCACCCGGCGTTCTGATAAATACTCGTGCATCGTCACGCCCATCACTTGGCGGAAACGCCGCTCCAGCGTCACCCGTGAGATGCGAACCCGGTCGCTGACATCCGCCACATTGATGGGCTCAAAACCATGGGCCCGAATAAATTCGACGGCATGAGCCACTTCACGATCCTCGATGGCCATCGTGGACGTAGATGCCCGCTCGACAACGCCGAGCGGTGGCACGCTGATCATGGTTTCCCGCGGCTGCCTATCCGACATCAACACATCAAGACAGCTAACGGCGAGTCTTGCTTGCAATTCCTGATCCTCCTGCACCGCACTGAGAGGCACCCTACAAAGTGGCAACACCTCGCTATGGCAACCGGTGGTGATCATCACCAAATCCCGCGGCACTTCATAACCCGCCTCACGGCAAATCTCTATCAAAATCGGCGCATCCCAATCATCCATCAAGACCAGTGCGGCGGGACGCTGCAAGGTCCTAACCCATTCGATGAACCTTCGCCTCTCGGCCTGCGCCAGCGGTTGGACGACATCCGGCATCATGGTTTGAAGATGAAATGACTTCAGGCTGGCACCGTGTTCTTCGAGAGTTTTTACCACCGCATTGTAGCGTTGCTGGATAAACCAACCGCCGGAGACGACCACACATCCAAATCGACGAAAACCCTTCTCCAACAGATGCTCAGCAGCCATCCGGCCGACCGCATCGTAGTCGTGGCGCACCGTTGGGACCCCTGGCCTTTCCAGCCAAGATGAAACATTCACGAGCGGAAAATCAACCTTCTTTGCCTCGCGTAGCATCGCCGTATTCATGATACGAACAATGGCCCCATCACAATCGAGAGTTCGCAGAAATTTAAATGCATCCACCGAAGCCTCTGCACTCAATACAAACCGCCAATCTCCCCCCTCCTCCGCACGCCTCGCGATAGCTGCGTTGCACAGGTTGTTGACGGACTGCAAAACTGGCAGTCCGATCAGGGCAATTCGTTTCTTTTTCGAAGTCACAGGTTGGTTCGGAATCGATGAAACACCCGGAGGCATCGGTATTCAATCCAATTCAATCTGAATTCACGCGGTCGCCGACATCATACGACTCGGCGCATCCATCACAGGGAGTCCGGAAACGGCCTCTGAAGCGAGCAATCGCTGCATCTCAATCCCGGCGAATAGCACAGCGAACAAACCATGAGTGTCGTTGTCATAAAAGGGACGTTTGATGTAGTAATTCACGTCCTCAGTGCACATCGTCCCCATGCAAATTCCATGCACCGTTCCATCCGGGTCAATCTGTGCTTCCAACCCGTTCCACCCTTGAATCACTGCGGGACGGTAAACCGCATCATCCAACCAACCACGCATCACTCCACGCGCCATTGTCATCACGAAGATGGCGGAGCCCGAGACTTCAAGCGCTGAGTCTGGACGGTCTAGCACGTTCGGCCAAAGTCCGCTCTCATGCTGAAAACGCAACAAAGACGCGCAGTGCCTTTGGAAGTGAGCAAGAATTTTCGAATGAGACCGATGGCTTGGTGGAAGATGCATCAGAACTTCACTCATGGCCCAACTTGCCCAACCATTGCAGCGGGACCAATGCGGCAGCTTCGCCGGGCTTCCGAAATAGCGAGCATGCATATAAAGTGCGGCATCTTCATCCCACACCTGAGTGTTAAATTGTAGGACTTGATGGGCCGCGTCATCCAGGAAGGCGCTTCGATCCGCTGCATGGGTGCTATAAAGCGATGCCTGCATCAGGAACGGAATGCCCATAAACATATCGTCCACCCATGTTGTGAATTTCTCGGGAGTTGTCCTAGTGAAGATCCCATGTCCTGGCAGACGCACCTGCTCCTCGCGCGCATAACAAATCATCCGATCCACCCACCGGATATACTTCGCCCTACCTGGGAAATGCTCATCTAGCAGAAGTCGCTTAATGAATGGAAGTGAGGGCGCTAGCGTGAAGTCAAGCAGCGGTGTATCAATGATGAAGTGGTTCGCCGAATCCACGGCATTCAATGTTTTCACTTGATATTCCACGAACGGAACGCCCTCCAAGTGAAAGTCGCAAAAACGGGATGCATAATCGCCATATCGCCGATCTCCCGAAACTTCGGCCAACTCCTGCATCCCCCACGCAACCCCACCATTGTGGTAATTCCAGCTGTAATTGGTGCCCCACGGAAGCGGATCAATCATTTCACCGAGCACCTCAATTTTCGGAATCGTCCACGTCACCGGACCGTCAAAACCCTTGCACATTCGCCCGAAAACAATCTCGCGTTCGGGCGCATGCACACATTCCAAACCGGTGCGACACACTCCGTCCAACGGATTCGGAAATGAACCAATCACAAGCCAGTTAGAAAATTCCGCCACCTTGCTGTCGATATGGTCCACACCGTGCAGGCCAATCTCGACGTGGGCTGTGATCTCCGCAAGCACCGCACCGTTGGTCGCCGGTGGCTGCATGTAAAACGCCCATTCCTTGCCGCGTGTCTCGGATTTGACGAGCAGCGAATTGGAGCCGGGGCGCAGCGCGAGTTTCACTTCGTGAGACATTCCGATGCTCCGCTCATCGAAGCGAAGTTGGATGTCGCGGTCACCGGATTGCTGATAGGCGACCACTCCGTTGAGCCAAATCCGGCATCCGTCATTGTGCTCCACATCGAGGGTCAGGATCATTTCCTCTGGTGCGTTCAAATTCGTCCACGCGTAGGCTACCGCCGGACGCCCCAGCCCGAAAGTCCTACCGAAATCCACGCAATGCATGCGGTCGAGCGAATGAACCACCGGCCTAAGCTCGAGACGGTATTCAAACGGCGTGTCACGGATGAGTTTATCTCCGATTCTCCTGACGGTAGCGAGTGGACTATTCATGAAATTTGTGCAAAAGCTTGGTTTAAAATAAAACGACGGCTTACAGAT
>JBEGOB010000299.1:0-3204 GCA_041182265.1 Verrucomicrobiota bacterium
TCGAACAAAGACATCATGACTGCCACCCCAGAATTCCGTGCAACTGGCCCAGCGGGGCTAATTGGACTAACGGAGTTGGGTTGAAGCCGTCCGGCACTCGGCCTCGAGTACAAAAGGGACACAGCCGGTAGGGAAGTTTCGAGAGGCGACTCCCATGCACACGCCGGAGTTCAACGAAGTCCGACGAAGCTCAACGAAGTTCGATGGAGTTTTCTGATCGCTGAAACTTTGAGCCTCCCATTGCGGGAGGTTTATAGAACTAAAATGGTCGGGGCGGTGAGATTTGAACTCACGATTCAAATATGCACTCTAAAAAATCGTTTTTACTCAGCTTTTTGACACTGTTGAGCTTGCCTGACACCAGTAAATGTTGTAACTCCTGTTGCAACTTTTATGGCCTCGCTTCGACAACTACCGAACAGCCCCTTCTGGATCGCCTGCTTTACTCTCCCCGATGGGAGGAGGACACAGCGCAGCACCAAGAGCACTGACCGCCGTGAAGCTCTGCGGATCGCCAACCAGTTCGAGGATGCCAGCAAGGCAGGACGCCGTGGCCTGCTGGTGGAAGCGCAGGCCCGGAAGGTCATCGCCAACATCTATGCCCTGGCAAATCCCGACGAATTGCCAAGTTCCACAACGAAGGACTTCTTCACCAACTGGCTGAAACGGAAGGAGCTGGAGGCTGGTGAAAAGACTCATGCCCGATACGCTGTGGCCATAGAGCGCTTCCTTGAGGTGCTCGGCCCCAAAGGCTCCAGCCAACTCACCCAGGTGACCCACCGCGAAATTGGCGCGTTCCGCGACCACTATGCCAAGACGGTGTCCGCGAACACCGTCAACACCTGCCTCAAAATCATTCGCACTGCTTTCAATCAAGCCAAGCGAGACGGCCTGATCGATGCGAACCCCGCAGAGCGAGTGACCCTGCTGAAACGGCGAAGCGAGGCGAAGCGGCGCCCGTTCACGGTTCCTGAATTGGGGCGCGTCTTGGAAGCGGCCGACGATGAATGGCGGGGACTGATCGCTTTCGGTGTGTATACCGGACAGAGACTTGGAGATCTCGCGCAGCTGACATGGAACAACGTGGATCTTCAGCGCCGCGAACTTCGTCTGGTGACTGCCAAGACCGGTCGCCGACAGATCCTTCCACTCGCGGCCCCTTTGGTTCACTTCATCGAGAACCTTCCGTCATCCGACAACCCTTCCGCTCCGCTGTTCCCAAGTGCAGCTGAGACCTACTCGAAATCCGGGCACAATGGACGGATGTCCAAGCAGTTCCACAGCATCCTGGTGGCTGCGGGGTTGGCCAAGCCCCGCAAATACGCCGGGACGGGCGAAGGATCCAGCGTCCGCCATGAGCAAGCTGAGTTGAGCTTTCACAGCCTTCGACACACCGCCACAAGCCTTCTCAAGAATGCCGGCGTGAGCGATGCGGTAGCCGCAGAGTTCATCGGGCACGATTCGGAGGCGATCAACCGACACTACACCCACATAGAGGGCGCTGCCTTGCGCCGGGCGGTGGACACGATGCCTGACATTTTGGGAACGACGGTTTCCAAGTCGACCACCTGAATCAGGTGCACCGAAGGTCTGGACCCTGAGCAACCACTCCCAGGCACAGTCCTGGAAACTGGAATGTTTGACACCAATGGCTTCCCCTGACATTCGTGCCTTCATGGGGACACCGAAGGGTCAACTGGGAGGGCCGATGAGTAAGGCGAATAACTCGACCGACACCGGCACGCCCCGCAGGCCGCTTCTGGGTGAATGGCGCATTGAGGACTTGCGGCAAACCGACTGGTGGATAGGCAACTGTCTCCAGCGGCTTTTTCCCCAGAGCATCTGCCACGATCTCGACAACCTGCTTCCGCCGCCCTTCAAACCGATACGTTGGGAGATTCTCGGTCGGTTCCGGCCCCTGGGAGAAGCTGGGCGCAATCTGGTCGCTGCCGCGAAATCCGCCGAAGAGGCCGAGCTAAGAATGCTCCAAGGCAAGGGGCCGCTAAGGGGGAAACGTCTGGATCTGAAGTCGATGAGCCAAAGGCGAAAATCGACTTCGACGAGCACAGTGGGAGAACTCAACGAAAGAGAGAGGCTTGCCGCCATTCGATGGCAAATGGTCGCATTCTGGATCATCGGTCCAGAGAACTTGCCCAACCGAATTCCTCTTTCGATTTGCTCGGATCAAGCGCTTAACAGTTTGTTCAACCGTCTCGGGTTGGTTTCAAGGGATGGACACGAGGAGGACACGCTCCGAAAGAGTCGTGCCCGACTCAGGCTGAAGCCGGCAGCACCCCGAGCCCGGTGGATCAGCGATATCGAAGCATCGAAGGACCAGGACCAGAGACTTCTTGAACCCGTATTCGGCGGACAGGTTGCCGCAGTCAAACCTTCAACACCGAGGTTGCTCTTGCACCCACGCACTTGGAACGCGCAATGGGGTTGGGGCACCGCCCTCCCGAAAGAACGTCTCGCTCGCGTCTCTAAGCGCCTTCTCGCGGCTGGCTGGGCAAAAACGGAAACCGGAATGTACGTGAAGCCCGGACGACAGATCATTCTCCGAACGGTTACGAATCTGACCGATCCCTCCCGATTCTGGCTCTTCAGGAATCCGATCGAAAAAAGTAACAAAACGCCAAAGTGTCCCCTCTTTTGGACCGGACAGGGGTGACGATGGCGACATGCCAAAACACGTCATACCGGACGCCACTCCCGGAACTCCCAAGAGTGGCCCCACCCTCAACGCAAGCCTTACTGACCTGCTGAGCGATCGGGACGAAATACACCGGCCGATTTGGATCCGGTGTCCAGCCCGAGGGACCGAGCATTTCACCGGACTTCGGCGTGGGTACCTCTACGCGCTCGCCGCCCAAGGGAAAATTCGGTCCGTTTCAATTCGCGCACCGGGAAAGATCCGTGGAACCCGCCTTTTCCACCTGGCATCAATCCTAGCGTTCATAGCCACCAGTGAAGCTGAGGCCTGCGGCTCACCGGCAACGGCAGATGCCCTTGAGACGTTCACCCCCTGCATCGTTCCTGTTTCATCCGAAGCCGCAGTTCGGGTTTTCAAGAAGGCGCCACATGGGGCGGCTAAGCCCCCTACTCCCAAGATCGAGGTGCAGCCGTGACACAACTACAACAACCGACGGACACCCTATCGATGAAATCCGTTACAACTCTCGATCAGTCAGGAGCCGAACAGGC
>JBEGOB010000300.1:0-4863 GCA_041182265.1 Verrucomicrobiota bacterium
GTTTGGGGACTTCACAGCTACCGACAAATCCTCTGATTAGCTTTCTCAATGGACTTTCTTCCAAAAGCAAATTTCTGGCAGTCAATTCACTTGTCCTCGCTTCCAGTTTTCGCCAAGGCTACGGGAGGAAAGTCTGTTTGGTCACTCGCTATTTCGGTGCTCTCCTGCAGAAAGTGAATTCCTAGCAATCAAATGTTTATCTTTTCTGCCATAATCATGAAAACAATTCTTTTGCGCAGTAATCATTTACTTTGCGGTGTGTTTTCCGTGTTTCTGATCTTCGCCAACTTCGCTTCTGCCTTCCCGAATGCTACGGAATGGACTCAAAGAACGACATCAGTCGATGGAGCTTACCTAATGCAATTGTCAGATGGGATTTTCTTGACTAACAGTCATCACAGCAACGACGGGATTACATGGAATCCCGTCCAGTATCCGAGCCACAGCTACTGGCTCAATTGCTCGGGTTACGGAGCTGGAACATTTGTTCTGACTGGTGCAGTCGGACAGATTTTCACAAGCAGTAACTTCAGTAACTGGACGAACAGAAGCCCTAGAGGTGAGGATATCACGAATGTGGTTTTTGGGAATGGAACGTTTGTTGCACGTAAATTCTGGTCCACAGGAGACATGTGGGTGAGTAAAAATAATGGAGTCACTTGGACTTCCGTCGATACGGGGGACGCGCCAGATCGTTCTTATAATTCTGTGGCGTTTGGAAACAACAAATTCATCTATCCGCTGGATAATAGGGTCCGCACCAGTGCTGACGGCATCAACTGGACTCAACACACGATTGCGTCGATTCCTTCAGGCTTTCTGATGCGCCATTGCCGCCATTTTACGGGCGAAAAATTCATCGGCTCGGCTGAAAGCGCGCGAACAGGCTCGAATGTCACAATTACCACTGGATTGTCGACTGATGGTGTTTCGTGGAGTTTTAAGCAAGCCTCAATCAGTTCATCTTCCACTGCCAGCTTCTTCACGGTTGGTGCTGATTCGGGACATCTTCTGTTGTTGAGCGAAAGTGCTCCTGCCGAGGTTTGGTTGAGCGAAGATGAGGGTTCTTCTTGGGCCAAAATTGGTGGTCCCTGGGCGACCAGTGACAACATAGGAGCTTATTTTGCGATAAAGGGTGATGTGATTGCTGTTGCAACCAGCAAGGGGATTTATTCGGCTCCGATGATTTCAGCCTTCGAAATAGCAATTCAAGACTCTACTAACGGTCAAATTTTTGGAGGCGGCGCCTATTCGCGAAGCGCCTCTGCCACCCTCACTGCTACACCAAATCCCGGCTACCGACTAAGCGGCTGGACCGGCGATGCCTCGGGCATGGAAAATCCACTCACGATCACAATGGATGCTGACAAAACTGTAGGTGCCACCTTCGAGCGGGATCTGGCGGACAACGATGGCGACAGCTTGAGCAATTATGATGAAATGGTGCTTTACGGCACCGATCCTAATAACCTGGATACTGATGGGGACGGCATGATTGACGGGGATGAGCTTCAAGCAGGGCGCGACCCCCTTAAGAGAGAAGTGTCCCTCGCGTTGGGGGCGCTCACCCAGACTTATGATGGCAGTATCAAGACTGTCACAGCGATCTCTGGAGTCGAAGGTGTTTCTGTGAATATTCTTTACAATGGAAATCCAACAGGGCCCGTTGATTCGGGTATTTATGAGGTTACTGCAAGCATTGCTGATCCTCTTTACACGGGTTCAGCCAGCGGCACATTGATCATTGATAAGGCTTTGGCTGCTATCACCCTCAGCGATCTCTCACAAACTTACGATGGATCGTCTCGACCGGCTACTTTCACGACTTCGCCTCCCGGTGTCGCGGTAGCGCTCACTTACGAAGGCTCTGCAGTGCTGCCAGTTCTTGCGGGTTCTTACGGCGTCATTGCGTCAATCACCGATCCCAACTATACCGGCACCGCATCGGGCACACTCGTCATTGGTAAAGCGCCTGGAGATGTTGTTTTTTCTAATCTGCCTCGCACCTACGACGGCGCTCCGAAGCCTATTTACGTGACAACAACCCCTTTGGGACTGGGAGTGACCGTCACTTATGATGGTGCAACAACCGCCCCAACTGCCGCCGGGACCTATGCGGTGGTTGCGATCATTGATGATTCCAACCACATTGGTGCGGCATCGGGTGAGTTGGTAATCACCAAAGGAAGCCAAACAATCACCTTCACGCCGATTCCGAATCAGACTCTTGACGAAACTACGGTGCAGCTATTCGCTTCTGCAGACAGTGGACTTCAGCCCATCTTTTCGGTTGTGTCGGGTCCGGCAGTCGTGTCCGGAAATACCCTCTCCATTTTAGGGATTGGCTCTATTGTGGTCGAGGCCAGTCAGGCAGGAGATGGCAATTGGAACGCTGTGGGCTCTGTGCAGCGCAATTTTCATGTTTTCTCAGGCACCTTCGCGCAGGATTTTGTATGGGCCAAAGGCTTCGGAGGGAGCAATTCCGATACGGCTTACAGCATCGCCACAGATTCCGAAGGCAATGCGCTGGTGGCAGTCGATTTTACGGGCGCGGTTGCGTTCGGGGGCGGCAACCTCACCTCGTCAGGTAGTAGCGACTTGGCCCTGCTCAAGGTGGCAGTGGACGGCAGGGTGCTTTCGTCCACTCGATTTGGGGGCGCAAATACCGATTATGCGAAGGCGGTGTCCGTTGATTCCGCGAACAACGTTATCCTTGCTGGCGAGTTCATGACATCCACTTCTATGGGTGGCGTAACGCACGCATCCTCTGGTTCCAAAGACATCTCGCTGCTCAAGGTCAATTCCGCGGGAACCTTGCAATGGAGCAAGCGCTTCGGCGGCACCTTGTCAGACAGCGTGTATGGCTTGGCCACCGATGTGGATGGCAACATTCTTCTCGCCGGGGATTTCAGCGGCTCGATCACCTTCGGTGCTACCACCCTGACCAGCAGTGGCAATCGTGATGGTTTCGTGGCCAAGCTGGATCCCTCCGGCACTCCGCTGTGGGCGATGAAGGTGGGTGGCACCGGCAACGACACAGCATTCGCAGTGACTGTTTCGCCCTCCGGGCAGATCCTGGTCGGAGGTTCATTTTCTCTGAATGCAAGTTTCGGCACCATCTCCCGCACCAGCGCGGGCGGGACGGATGGGTTTGCGATGGGGGTTTCCTCGGCAGGCTCGGTTCAGTGGGTAAGCCGCTTCGGCGGCTCTTCGAACGACTCAGGTCGGGCAGTCGCTGTGGATTCCACTGGCTCCGCTTGTGTGGCCGGAAACTTTGCAGGCACGGATGCCACCTTCGGCACGGAGGTTCTTGCGAGCGAAGGCCTCGATGATGCCTTTGTCGTCCGATTGGATGTGACCAACGGCGCATTCTTAACCGTCAAGCAATGTGGCGGAGCTGGGGCGGATGCGGGTCTTGGCTTGGCGGCGGACCCGTTCGGTTCGCTCTACCTCTCGGGTTCTTACAGCGGCACTGCCTATTTTGACGGCCATACTCTCATCACTCCGCAAGGGCCTGACGCCTTCGTGGCGAAATTGAGCGTTGATGGCAACTTTCTCTGGGCGTTGGCAGGTGGCGGCGCAGCCAATGATTCCGCCACCAGCATCACTGCGGACCGGGCAGGGCATGTCTTTGTCGCCGGACTCTTCGCGCAGGCGGCCCGGGTCGGTTCGCATGATGTGGCCGGCGGCGGTTTGGTGGATTTGTTTGTCGCTAAAATCAATGGCCCGACTCCGTCATTTGTCAGCACGCCGGGATCCGTGACCGTGGATGTTGGAGATCCGTTTTTCATCGCCGCACCTGCTGTGGGAGCCGATCCCATCACCTATCAGTGGTTCAAGGGCGCGGAGGCTTTGGCTGGGAAAACGTCTGCGACGTTAGAGATTCCCGCTGCCACCATCGATGACCAAGGCATCTATCACGCTGTGGCTACCAACTTTTACGGCTCCGCACAAATCACTGATGTAAACGTCATCGTGCGCGTGCCAGATCGCGTGCTTTCCCTTGAATCTCCATCCGTCATTGAGGAAAATCGGGCATTTGATGTTCCGATCTATCTCGACAGCGCGGGCGAGCTTACGGGGCTCACCATGGTTCTGCCATACAATCTCGATCTGCTGCGTAATCCGTCATTTATTTTCGGGCCGCATCTCTCCCTCGCCAATTCATCGGTGGTTGTGAATAACGTAGCTGGCACGGTCCGCGTGGTTGGCAGCGCGTTTCCATTCACGATACCGGCGGGCCGGCAGTTGATCGGCACATTCCGTTTTATCACTCGCAGTGTGCCGGACAATGCCAGCGTGACCTTCGCGCCAACTTTGTCCAGCGTCAGCGATTTGTTTGGAAGCCCTCTTGATGGCTACACCAAGATGGGCACAACGGTGATGGCGCTTGCCCAGCGTGATATTCCGGGCGATGCGAATAACAACGGGCGCTTGGATGGTTCCGATGCTGCGGAGTTGATCCGCCTCTACGCCAATCCGGCGCAGATCCGGACTTGGGATCATTATCTCAACGATCTTAACCTCGACACGATCCTCACGGAGGGCGATGCCACTCGCGTGCTGCGGGTTGTCGCGGATCTGGATGAGGTGCCGTCGTTCCCTGAATCACTTGCGCCGATGACGAATCAGAGTTTGTCGCTTCAGAGTGCTCCGCTGGCCATCACGGCGCTCGCTGGCAGCACTTCCACCAGTGGCACGGCTGGCATGAAGTCGGTGAAAACCTCGCTTTTTGGCAGTGGGCCGATGCTTCTGAGCGCGCCGCTGCTGCCTCCTGCCGCGCGGATGGTGCTGACACGCCTGACGGGAGCGAATGCCAACAAGCTGCTGGCACAGGTCTATCTGGACAATGTGCCTGCCGGG
>JBEGOB010000301.1:0-5543 GCA_041182265.1 Verrucomicrobiota bacterium
GTATAGCACCGCATTTTCCACTGCCGATCCTCCCGACGAGATAAAAATCGCGCGCACCTTGCGCGCCGCCGTGGCAGAAAGGGACAACGATAGCAAACAGCCTAGTGCAATAATCCAGCATGGAATGAGTGTTCTAAAATAGGATAAGTTTCGCATCTTGACGGATATATTGATAGATCGGCATCTCTAAATTTCGCGTTCCCTCATCCACCGGAATGAAACGACTTGGTAGCGCCGACCAAAGCGCATATTTGCTTTTGATTTCATTTTGGCGGAAAATGGTGCAAGTTCTGGTGAGTCGATTGGATCGACATAGTCAGCCTTTCGCTGCACGACGACTTCACACCAAGCGCGGGCAAGGATTTGGTTCGCCTTATCCCGAGAATCTCCATAAGCGCGGATCGTGAATGTATCATCACGCGCTGATAGAACGGGTGCCAGTGGCCTCAAAATGTCCGCCTGACGAATCCAGCCAGGCACGCCGAAAGCCGACGACCCGAGGGCAGCCTCTGGAAACTTGTAGTCATGAGTATTTCCCGGCGGTAGTGCTGTGATTTGCAGCGAATTTTCCTGCAAAGCCCTGAACGGATTTTTCGGAGACGCCCCCAACTCAGCCAGATTATCCAGTGCTTTTTGGACGGCAGAAGCAATCGAGCGATCTTTGTGACCTGCATCAAGCTGTCGATTGACAAATTCAGACAGTGATAGAAAAGGGCCACGCTTGCGGATTTCTTCAACAATCTCTGTGGCGAGTGCATCAATCTGTTCATCACTCAGCGCGCGATGCCCGGCGAATTCCGCAGCCTGCGGAAAAGTGCCACTGGATTCAACGGAACCGGAATTGGTTCCTTGATCACCGGCAATCGAGGTCCGAGGGTAAGAATATGCAGTCGCTTTGCCGGGCTTCGTGTTCCCGTTGGCAGCAAGATATGGAACCTGCACATTCGGATTTTGGCGGAGAAGAGCCTTCCACGCATCGAGCGAAACCGAATTGATGTTGAACATGCCATCGACCTCGAATTTCGAAGCAATCGACTCGAAGGCATACATCCCCGTTTTACTATCTTTGCTGGTGGAGATTGCAGCCGCGACAGCCGCAGCGACATCGACCTTACCCTCCACCTCCGCAGCGCGGCGGCTTGGCTGATAGAACCGGTTGGGAAGCGGGAACTTGCGCTCCAAGTGATCCTTGTAAACATTGTTCATCGACCGCTTGCTGCTCGGGCTATGATCCCGAAGTTCCGGTGCAACTGAGGATACAAACCAGTCATCGAAGAGAAGATGATTGAGAATGTAGGTATCATCATTGCACATTCCATTGTTGTAGGAAGTCGTCACTGAGACCTGATCCGCTGCAAAAATCGGGTTGGCAGAGCCATTTCCGATCAAGTTGAACTGAAACGGCGGAATTGGATTGTTATTGCGAGCATCGAAGTGCTGGAGTTCTGCAAGACTTTGCAAGGGACGAGTTGGAAGCTCAGCAACGACGCAGCGTGTTAGACCATCCCCCGAAGCCATTCCGGAAACAATGTAGCTGCTGTTGCTTGCCTTTTCAAACTCGGGAATGGATAAGTTGTCATTCCATCCACCAAACACATCCTGAAACGCGAAATCATAGGGCGCATGGACGGGATGATAAACGCCCGTGCCAGCCATTGAAGTAATCGCCTCGCTGTCGTCACCAAAGCCAATTTCCGTGTAGGCGGTAAGTGGGTTCGCTTGGAGCATGCCTTTGGTGAAAAGATGCGAGTGTTTTACGGTATCTCGCGACATCGGACTTGCCATGCGGTAAGCGAAGACAGCCGTGGCAAAGGGTAAATTTTTCACGCCCTCGACATTGCCAATGGTCGTGGAAGGGAAATTCGATGCAGTGAGTGGAGGATAGAGTGCCGCAGCAACCTGCTCCCCACCCAGTTCCGAAACATTGTAAATCATTCGGTGTGATGAATTTTTGCTGTCGCTCACCATGTCAAAAATGATTCCGATGCCGGATTTCTTGACCTCGTCCCTGCCAGATTCCTGAGTCACTCCATCATACATCACGTGATCCACCGCGAAAGCCTCGGCGGCAGCGGCATAGACATCCGCACCTTGATTGAGACCAAAAAACATAAAACCTCCGTTAGGACGGTAACCGGGTGTTAGCTGCGCATCACCCGCCTGACTTTCCCTTTTTGGAGTTGGATCATTGAGACCATAAATTCGTGTTTGCCCTGGCCGCAGTGTTCCAGCGGGAATCTTGATGATGAATGTATGATAGTCCTTAATATCCTTCTTCGTAATTTCCGCTAGACTTGAGTCCTTCAAGACTTGCGTTCCGACTTTGAAGCGGAATCGTAAGGGTGTGGTCTGTTGGATTTTCAATTCGATCGTATTGAACGAAAGCTCAATATTGTATGGATTCCAAAGCGTCACCACAGGTGTGATCAACAACGAAGCACGGTATGGCTTAGTAACATCCGGAGGATTTGCGGCTTTTTCGGAGCAGAGTGAGTAAATCCACTGAATCCGCGCAAGTTGAGGCATGCGTCGGACCTGATCCACGAAATCATATCTGCTGGTGTTGGTGCCACCTGTGAAGATGGGCATCGCAGTTCTCGACGCCGTGGAAGTGGTCAATTTCTTGTATTGCGTCATATAGTCCACCAGCGCAGTCCATGATGCAATCGGTGGGACTTGCTCCCAAGAACTGCCTGATGCGTTGTTGCGATAGGTCGCCCATGGATAGATAATTGGATTGGCAGCATTCCCTGAAGTAGGTGCCTTCGAGTAGGTTTGGACTTTTCCGGGTTGCAGAGTGAACAAAGGAAGATTCGATGCCGACAAGGAGTTGAAACGTTCAGAAAATAGCGACAAATCGCGCCTCCATCCGCCGGTGGCGGTATTCGTCAGCAAACCGCGACTGAACGCAGTCGTATCGTGGATTCTCTTAAGTTCGGGTTTCGAGGCGAGCAGGTGCAGACTTGCGGTGCTTGGAAGAACACGGTCAGACGCTAGCGCATTGATTTTATCAAATCCAAGATTCGCAGCATCCACTCTGCCGTTTGAGCGGAGCCGCGTTTGCCATGCGACCATGGATGCAGGCATTGCTGAAGGTTCCACGTTGATCATCGCCTTTGAATTATCGCCGCTGGTCCACCAAGCGATAGCTCCGCGGGTGCCACCGATCATTGTGGGTTTCATGAAAATTTTCCCTAGGTCGCCCGGCGCGACACTTCCGCTAGAAACCATCGATACATAGCCAGGGATACTCTCTTGTGAAATATCAGGAAGCTCCGCAACACTGGGTGCCTCATTCTCGGCAGTGGAAGTCAACCAGCCAAGGAATCGACCGTTTGCGGGTGAACCGGGCGCCGCGCGTGGATCGCCAGCGAATCGCTTTGACCCATAGTTAGGAGCGATTGGCTTACCTGTCGCATCATGGTCAGCGCCTTCCCAACTGCGCCAGACGCCTGTGACGTGCGGATTCGAAGGAGCCAACAGGCTGGCATTGGCGGTCACCCGCGTATCTTGGCCTGCAAGCGATTGCAGCTGGCCTAGAGCGAGCATCATCGCGAGACGCGCGTTTTGCTGCGCCTCCGCAGCAGCGAGTGAATTGCTGGATTGGCGGAGTGAGACCGAGGAGAGCGTTAGAAGACCCACTGCGATAACGGTCAGGAGAATCATCAGACTCAGCGTCACCACCAAGGCAAACCCTCGCCTCAAGGCGGAGTGGCCGTGGTGATATCTGTGTTGGTTCATGACGTTAGGAGTAGGTGAATTTATCTTCGCTTCCGGCGCTGGCTTTTACCCGAGCGCATTGCGATGGGATGCGCGCCCTGCATCGGCGAAGGGAGCCCTACACTCATACGACCGTAGTGGAATCAGGCGAATGATTCTATCAAATATGTGCGAGATACGAAACCCAATGCCGTATCCCGCACCTCGATCACTCTCTTGCGGAGGCGAAATCATTTGCAACATGCCTCGAAGTTTTGAGTGGTTTTCTGAGTGACAAAATAATCGAAACGTCGTCTTTGATTTTCACGGACACGGGACTTCGCGACACTGAAAGAACAATCGATCAACTGCGTTTGCGGCGTAGTAGTGCGAGCAGACCGAGTCCCCCGAGGAGAGCTGCCCGAGGTTCGGGGACGGCCATCAAAGCAACGTCATTGCCGCCTGTGAAGGAGCTGCTGCCTGAGTCGGCGGTGTAGCTGATTTTCCAGTCAAGTCCACCGTAGTTGGCGATAATCGCATCCTGAGCGAAGCCCGAGAATGTTCCGTTGATCGTGTCGCTTTGGTCGTTGAGAAGGATGAAGAGCAAATTGCCGTTGACGTATGAGCCTCCGCTGAATGCCGTGACGAGGCTGCCGCTCAGAGTTACCGATCCGTCGAAGTCGCCTGTGGTGAGGCCCACATTGACCTGGTCGTAGCCGCTGATTCCTGGAGTGGTGCCGTTGATCTCGATGGTCAGCGTGCCGGCTTGGTTGTAGTCGCCATTGACGGTGAGGATGCCCGGGCTATTGCCTGGATTCAGGAAGGCCCCGGAGTCGATGGTCAACGAGCCCACTGTGCCAGCACCACCCAGTGAGGCTCCGGTTTGCACGGTGGTCATGCTGCTGGTGGAGATGTTGCCGCTTACAATCAGCGTGCCATCGTTCACCACCGTCGCACCTGTGTAGCTGTTGTTAGTTGCAGTGAGTTCGAGCGTGCCCGTGCCGGTCTTAGTGATGCCCTGGGAGCCTCCAAGAAAGCCGTCGTTGGCAATGCCGCCGGTGATGTTCAAGGTGCTGTCAGTGCCGACATCAATCTCACGATCTCCCGCGAGACTGATTTCCGAGGAAATCGTGGATGTTGCTGCGCCGCCGGCGGTGATGTTCGACTCAAGCAGCAGGTTGCGATAGTTCGAATAGTCAAGCCCCCGCGAACTGACCGTGCCGCCGTTCAGGACCAGACCGTTTTGCAGTCCCGTGACCCCTGATGAGGTGGAGAGGGTGGCTCCGGCTCCCACGATGATGGTGCCACTGGCACCAGTGCCGCTGGAATAGCGGCCTCCCGTTTTCCAGTCGCCACCGGGGAGTTCCAAGGTGCCACCGCTGACGGTGGTTGTGCCGTTGTAGTCCAGTGGCCCGGTGAGCGTCTGCGTGCCGCTGCCTGCCTTGACGAAATTCGCGGCAGCCGAATCCGAATCAGTCAAGGTGCCGCTGAAAGTCCCGCTGCCGTTGTTGACGCCGAAGGTGAAGTTCTCGTAGCCCGCGCCCGGGTAGCCTGAGGTGATGGTGCCCGCGCCGGTGAGTGCATCGACCCGGACATTGGCTTCCACGCCATTGAAAATCGCTCCGCTGGCGACATTCAGCCCGCCGAGGTTATTGGTCCAGTTTTCGTTGGCGTTAGCGCCCCCACCGAATACGCCTTCCTGCAAGTCGATCAACGAGCCCGCACCTAGGGCAAAGGTAGCGCTGCCAGCTGCCCAGATGACACTGCCCGCGCCGGTCTTGGTCAAGATGCCCGTGCCGCTGAAGGTTGTGCTGCCCAAGTCACGCAAGCCGCTATCGACATTG
>JBEGOB010000302.1:0-9718 GCA_041182265.1 Verrucomicrobiota bacterium
CCATCCGCGAGCCTACTCGGCGGCCTCGGCCTGCTCGCCCTGCTCCGCCGCCGCCGTTGATTTATTTCCATCATCGTCCACTTTAAACAGCCCTAAGAATCCAAAAATCCATGAAAACCCGACGCAATCCATTCCTCATCCTCGCCCTTGGCATCACCAGCCTCTCAAGCATCCACGCAACCGTCCTCACTTGGGACACGGTTTCTGATGACAGCAATCTCACTGGAGGAACCGGCTCCTGGGACACCGCTAGCCCCGGATGGAGCACAGATGCAGGACTCACCAACATCACCTGGCCGGAAACATCAACCGGTGATGATGACGCCCTGTTCAGCGGCACCGGCGGATTGGTGACGATCCTCGAGCCCGGGATCACCGCAAACAATGTCACTTTTTCGTCCGCCTCTTACATTCTCAGTGGTGCGAAATTAAGCCTTGATAGCATCGATCCCGATGGTGTGGGACCGCTGCTTCCCCCCGCACCAAGCATCACCGCGGGTCCAACTTCTCACACTCAGTCCGCTACGATCAGTGCAGACATCGACTCACCTAACGGGCTCACCAAGAGCGGCGGCAGCACGCTCACCTTGGGCGGCGACCTTTCCGGAATTATCGGGAACCTCACCATCGAAGGCGCAGTCACCAGTCCGGTCAACAACAACTCCGGAATCCAACTCCAGTCAGGAGTCTCAACATCAGGGCTCACAAGTATCGACATCAAGAACAACAGTTTCCTCGCCCTTGCAAACGTATCGCTTGAATCCAGCACAGCCATCACTCTTAACGGAGGTGGCGGAAACCAAGCCCCACAAGGTGCGATCCGGGGAACCAGCGGTAACAGCACCATCGCGGGTCCAGTCACCATCAACGACGCCAACGTCCGCATCGGGAATACTGGCACCTCCACAACCTTCAGCGGCCCGATCACCGCGGTAAATCCAGCGCATGGAATTCTCATCCGCATCGGCAGCAATCAGGGCGTCAGTCTCACCAACCCCGAAAACAGCTGGGGAGGCACAACAAACCTAGGCGAAGGCTCTCTCTATTGTGCCCCCGGAGCGCTTCCTGCCAGCACCAGTCTCGGCATCGGCAGTTCTGGCGGTGCGGATTTCGGCACCAACGGAACCTTTACCCGCGCCATCGGAAACGCAGCTGGGGAAATCTCTTTTGGTCGCTCCAATGACGGCCAGCGGGCGACTGGTTTCTCGGCCCGGGGAGGTGACCTCACGGTCAACCTCGGCGGTGCCGGTGGAGATGTCGTTTTCTTAAATACCTTTTCAAAGACCGGCGCGACCAACGCCACGACAACTGTCACCGTAGATATCACTAACCTTGCGGTTGGAATGTCAGTCACCGGAAGTGGAATCCCGACCGACACCCTTATTAGCACGGTTGGTGCAACTACGATCACACTCAGCAAAGCCGCAACCACCACAGTCGCCAGCAACGCATTGACGTTCTATGCCGCAGCAAACAGCACTCGCCTCAATTCAAGCGTCTTTGTTCTCAACGGCGGGAATGCCGATTCCGCGCTCACATTCGAGAATCCGTTGGATCTCAACGGATTCAACCGCTTCCTCCAGGTGAGCGCCAACACCGCCACTCTCACCGGCGGCTTGAAAAACTCGTCCACCACCGCGGCTGGCGCGAGAAAGACCGGTGCAGGCACTTTGATCCATGATCCGGGCTCTGCCCACACGCTCACTCTGGCAGGCCTCAACACCAATGCTGGCACCTTGGAACTTAAGTCGGGTACTATAACGGTCAATGCCAGTGCTGCAACCGGCCAGCCCGATAATGCCACTGGATTCGTCGTCTCAAAAGGCGGCACCTTCCGACTGAATGGCGCAAATGTCACTTGCACGAGTGGAAGCTATGTCTTCCCCGCAGGCAACACGGGAGGAGGAACCAGCAATTTCATTCTCGATAGCGGAAATTTCGACGCAGGCACAAGAGAAGCACTCAACGCATACGGTGCAACTGGAACAACAACGATCAACAGCGGGCAATTCACCTGCGGTGTTTTCCGAGTGGCTCAGGGAAATGGCAGCGTCAATCTCAACGGAGGCACCTTGCGCACCAACCGCTTTACGCACGGAGGCTCCCCAAGCACGATCCGCTTCAATGGAGGGACGGCACTCGCAAAGGCCAATGAGTCGAACTTCGTCGCAACGGCTATCAACAACGTTCTGGTCCAATCCGGCGGCGCTGTGATTGACTCCAGCAGCTTCACCATCGCGATCCCGCGAGAACTCACCGAAGATCCCACATCCACGGGTGGCGGACTCACCAAGAAAGGAAGCGGCATCCTCGACCTAACTGCAGCGGCCAATTCTTACACTGGCGACAACCTCATCGAAAACGGTGTGCTTCGAGTCGCAAGCACCGCACAACTCGGAACCGTTGATGCCACAGTCACCGTGAACGGCGGACAATTCGGAGTTTCCGGCACAAGCATCCCATCGATCTCCTCGCTTGGCCGCGAATTTAACTACACCACCGGTGGCTTCCACGTCGCAGACGCAGCTCACACCTTGGATGTGGATATCGACCTCACAGGACTCGCCTCGCTCTCGAAGTCCGGCCCAGGAACGATCACTCTCTCTGGCACAAATGACTTTGAAGGTGGCATCACCATGGGTTCTGGCGCCAACGGCTGGATCGAGGTCGATGACGCCACAGACCTTGGCACCGGAGTTAAAATTGCCAACATGAGCTCGTCAGCGAGCAGTTCCACCGGCGGAATCCGGCTCCTGAATGACGTAACTGTTAGCGACGTCGCCCTAAACCTCGGAGGCCGCAATGTGGACTCCGCCACTCAACACGCGCTCTTGAATGTCTCTGGAAATAACGTCTGGACAGGCAATATCAACATCGCCAATTCCGGTGGAACCTATTACCTGCGCTCAGACAGCGGGCAACTTGAACTCTCCGGAACCCTGAGCAACGCGCAAGCTGCCAACCCCACCGCCGACACCCGCGCTTTCAACTTGGAAGGTCCTGGCGATTTCCTCATCAGCGGCACGATCGCAGATGGTGTGAATGAGAACCGCTTCACCTCGCTGATCATGAATGGCACCGGCACCGCCACCCTCACCGGAACCAACACCTACACAGGCAGCACCGCCGTAAAATTCGGGAAACTTGCCCTTGTCGGTGGTAGCCAAACATCACCCATCACCGTGGACAGCGGCGCGACTCTCGGCTTCACCGTCGGCTCGCCCACCACTTCCACCAGCAGTCTAACTTTCAGCGGAGAAACTGCGAAGGTCTCAGTGTCAGGAACCCCAGTTGCAGGCACATTGATGACTGCCAGCAGCATCGTGGGCACACCGGTGCTGGATCCTGAAATCCCCGGCTTCGAGCTCGCCATCGAGGGCGGCGGCACCTTGCTCACCCTCAAGTCGAGTTCCGCAGAAAACTACGACACATGGGCCACCACCAATGGCGCAACCGGGCAGGCATCCAATCTGGATCACGACAACGACGGCGTCCCTAACGGCGTCGAATATTTCATTGGAGGCCCCACCGGAAATACCACTGGATTCACGGCGCTGCCAAGCGTCACCACCTCCGCTGGCGTCCGTAGCATCACATGGACCAAGGCCGCCAGCTACACAGGTGACTACGGGACCGACTTCATCGTCGAAACCTCATCCAGCCTAGCAGCAGAATCTTGGACGACGGAAGCCTCACCCGGCACCGTCACCATCATCGGCAATGAAGTGACATACACCTTCCCTTCAGGGCCTGCGAAAAACTTCGCACGCCTTAAAGTCACCGGACCCTAATCCTCATTCCGACCCACGACACCCATGATCCAGAAAAACTCAAAAGTCCGCCGGGGATTCACCTTAGTCGAACTCTTGGTGGTCATCGCCATCATCATCATTTTGGCTGCCTTATCATTCATGGGTGTCGGACGGGCACGAGAGATCGCACAGCGCGCCGGCAGCGCCGCCAAGCTGCGCGATCTCAGCGTCGCCATCACTGGCTTCACCGCAGACAACAGCGGCTTCCTCCCCGCCACTCGGAAAAGTGGCGGGGTCTATTGGCCACAAATCATTTGGCCTAACATTCCATCATCACAAGCATTCCTCCGCCCTGGCACGAAGGACCGCCCCATCGACCCCACGAGGAATGAAACCAATGGCTACTTCGCCATGCCTGACAACGCGGCGATGACCCCTGAACAGCAGCCGATCCGCTGGAACTATGTCATCAACGGCGGTGCCGCCCACCTGCCATTTTCCGAAGTTGCAGCCACCGACGCATTGCCCGCAACCGCCGCACGTGGGCTATCCCGTCCGCTCATGCAAATTTCAAACCCATCGCGCACAGTGATGTTGGCCGATGGCAATGGTGCGTTTTGGCTCAATGGCGACGCAAAGACCAACAGCCCACGCATCCACAAGTGGTCCAATGGTAAATCCAACATCCTCTGGTTTGATGGCAGCGTCCAGATGCTCAGCCCGCGAGAACTCCGCAACGGAGACTTCTCTGCCATCAAATAAATGAGCCACCTCTAGCGGGAAATCTCCAAGACCAGCGCACTGCACGGGCCCAGTTCTTCAATGCGGAGGGCGCCGTCTTCTGAAATTCCCGACCACCCGGATTCCAGACGATCCGTAAATTTCCACGCTTGCTCCTTCGAGCGTCCCATGAAGTTCCAAGCATGGTCCGGGATGCTCACACGGACGTTCCGCAAAGACTCCGTGCCGTGAAAGTTAGAAACCACCATGGCACTCCGCCCACTCCGCGGATCATGCCGCAAAAAAGCATACAACCAGTGACCGGAGCTGGTCTCATCCCCCACCCTGCCGAAGTCTGGATTCCCCTGGTTCGCGTGATTCAATCCATAAAACTCCCCCGCAGTAAACTCCTCCGTCTGCGTGGCGTGGATCAATTTTCCATACCAGGCGCGCAGCGACTTCTGCGCATCACTGAGACGCCCGCCGTCATACTTTCCTCCATTCACCCACTTGGTGAACTCCGGCATCGACCAATAATCAAAAATCGTTGTCCGCGCGTCATCCCCGCCGAAGCCCTCCTGCCCCGCTGCCGGCTCCCCGACTTCCTGACCATGATAGAGCATCACCGGACCACGCCCCATCCCAAATAGAACGGCGGAAACCGGACGCCCCACTTGCATGCCCAAGCCACCCCACTCCCGCAAACTCGCCAAGCGCACTTCATCATGATTCTCCGCATAACGCAGCGATTTGTGAAATCTCTCCCCAGTGAAAGTCAGTGCGTCCAAGTCGTTCGCCCATTTTCCCGAATCATAGATTCCCTCTAATACATCATAAGAGGGATCATCATAAACTGCATCGAAGCCCGCCTTCAACAGTTCATCCAAGACATGTCCCTCCGTCAGTTTCGCAGGATCATTGTCATAGGCTTCCGCCGAGAAAAACACTCCCGCTTGCCGCACGCGCGCCCGCTTGACCGCCCAGCGCCAAAACTCCATCGGCACCATGTGCGCCATATCCACTCGGAACCCATCCACGCCCAAGCGCTGCCAATACGCTAAAATCTCATCCATCGTCCGCCACGTTTTCGGCACCTCATCCGCCGCGGCATCCTCACCCGGCAGGCCGGACGTGTCCCGCCCGCTCGTGAAATCGTGCCCATAGTTGAGCTTCACTGTTTCATACCAATCATGAATCGAGGGTGCCCACGTGACGCCATTGTTTCCCGTCACCCGCCCGAACTGACTCTCCGGCGGAAAACTTCCATCACAGCCGGGCAAATGCGCCGTCGGCAACTTCAACGGTGCGCCACCTCCCGGGTCACCCGGACGCAAGTAATAGAAATGATTGTCCCGATCAAAAAACACGCTCCGGTCGTCTCCATTTCCAAATGACAAATCCGGCCTAACATCCGAATCATACGATCGGGCGACATGATTCGGCACGAAGTCGATGATCACCTGAAACCCAGCCTCATGGCAGCGCGCGACCAAATCACGAAACTCCGCCAAACGCCGCTCGGGCTCCACCGCATAGTCTGGGCACACGTCAAAGTAGTCACGGATCGCATACGGACTGCCCGCAATGCCCTTCAAAATATCCGCATCATCCGCGGGCCGAGTCGGCCATGCCGTGCCGCTCGCCTGCTCCAAAACTCCCGTCAACCACAGATGCGTGAAACCCAGCGACTTGATCGAGGACAAGGCGACTTGATCAATATCCCTGAATTTCCCACACCCATTCTCCGCCAGCGTCCCATGAATCTTCCGCGTTTCATTCGTGTTGCCAAAGGTCCGCACCATCAGTTGGTAGATCACCGGACGGCTTGTTTCGGCAGCCTGAGTAGGAGGTATCATCAGCAACATCCAAACACAAAAGCAGATCATTTGCCAAGTCATGGTTCACCAAGGGTTCCATTTTCAGCCTCATCCCCAACGATCAAGGTCGCCAGCGATGCAATCGCCAAGGACACGCCTCCCACCAACACCGCTTTCATCGCGTCGCCTCCCAACCACGAATCAACGAACTTGCCCAAGGCCACCGCTGCTAGAATCTGTGGCAGAACAATGAAAAAATTGAACACGCCCATGTAAAATCCCATCCGGTGCCCCGGAATCACGTTGGACAACATCGCATACGGCATCGACAAAATCGACGCCCACGCAACGCCCACCCCCACCATCGATAGCAGCAGAAATCCCGGTTGCTTCATGAAATACGCGGATGCCAAACCCACGGCACCCACCGCCAAGCAGACCAAGTGAATCCACTTCGCCGCCATCACACGACTCACCGCCAGCAGCACGAATGAGAACCCGAACGCCACCAAGTTATATGTCGAAAAACACACACCGCCCCACGCGGTTCCCTCCTGGTAGCGCCGCGCCGAGGCCAAGGTGCCCACCAGTTTTTCCGCCGCCGCCGGAATCCCAGCCGCAGTGCCTGAATCCACTTGATAGACCGCTAGAACGGATGCAAAACTCTGCACCAGCGGACTTTCCTTCTCTTTCTCACTCGCATGACCCCCCGCCGCCACCGCATCGCGCATCAGGCGCTCCAAGATCGCCGCATCCATCCGCTCACTCGCATCGGGCGCGGCCGGACTCAACCCTAACATCTTCAAAAGCCCTCCATACCACGGCTGCGGGCCATACGATGCATCATCCGTTCCTGCCAGCTCCGCCTTTTTGATTTCATACGCCTTGGCCAATGCCGCCGCCGTGGCAAACCACCGCTCGCCATCTTCCACCCGCGCCTTCTCCTCCGCATTATGCAGGCCAAGCGGCATCCCTCCGAAAATTCCTTTGCCCACCGCAGGCACGAAATAAATCCACATGCTGAATAAGGCCAACCAACTGAAAAACTGCACGGCCGCCAACTGCTTCATCGCCGTGGGCATGCTGCCGATGCCCTGAAAAATCTCGGCAAACGCATGCCCCACCCCGCCCTTCTCACGCTTCATCGCCTCAAACTCCTCCAAATTTTCCGGTGGATGCTCTCGCGTCGTTAGGATGGTCACCAGCACTGCCGCAAAGAAGACACCCGCACCAATGTAAAATGCCAACTTCACCGCAGGCGGGATCGGGCTGTCCACCGTCGCTTCCTGACTCACCCCGAACCCATTGGTGAGAATGAACGGCATGGCGGAGGATAAAACCGCGCCCAAACCGATCAAAAGCCCCTGCATCGCAAATCCGCTTTTCCGCTGCTGCTTCGGCAATAAATCTCCAACAAATGCGCGAAACGGCTCCATACTCACATTCACCGAGGCATCCAAAATCCACAACAAGCCCGCCGCCACCCACAGCGAGGGCGAGTTCGGCATCGCAATCAGCGCCAGACTCGCCAACAAGGCACCCACCAGGAAATACGGCCGCCGCCGCCCTAACCGCGTCCACGTCCGGTCACTGTAATAACCAATGATCGGCTGCACCAACAAGCCCGTCAGCGGCGCGGCCAGCCACAGAATCGGTATGTCTTTCTCATCCGCACCTAAAAACTGATAGATGGAGGACATGTTCGCCATCTGCAAGCCCCAGCCGAACTGGATGCCAAGAAAGCCAAAGGACATGTTCCAAATTTGCCAAAACGAGAGTCGAGGTTTTTCGGGCATAAGGGTTTTGCGGGATTCGCGCCCCACAGACTAACCCTCTCTCAACAGCGCTCCGCAAGCTTGAGAACACGTTTGAAAAATTTTATTAAACCCCTACCCATCATCGACATTTGCTTGAAGCTTTTCACGCTCTTCCTTCACGGCAGCCAGCGCATCATAGGTGGCGAACAGGATGACCACCAAGGTCGCCATGGCGCACGCACCCCACCAAAACAAGGCTCGCCACGGGCTTTGCCACAGCCAGCCATCGATCGCCCACAGCCCAAGCCCCATCATCAGCAGCGGCACCAGAATCATCCAGCCCAACCACTTCCGACGCTCCGACCGATCCCGCAAGATTCCCCGGGCCAAGCCGGTGCTCGCACTCCATGTTCCATTTTTTTCCGTGGCCATTGTGAGTCCTTTCTATCTGACAACTACGGCGCCCCGAGAGGAGCCAAGGCATTCAAATACCATTCCCACAGCCTCCAAGCACCGAACATCCATGTCACGGCGCCCATCGCGAGGAACGGTCCATAAGGCAGTTGTTTACCAAATCCCACACGCCCGATCAAGGCTGCGATGATCGCGAAAATAGAAGATGCGAAGAGTGTAAAAAGCACACCCGAGCCTCCGAAAAACGCGCCCACCATCCCCAACAAATGCACATCTCCCATCCCCATCGCTTCACGCGGAATCACCGCTCCCGTCGCTTGACCATCCACCGACTTCACATCCGCCAAGGCATAGATCGTCCCATCCGCCAACTCGATTTCCGACTCGCGAATGACCAAGGCACTCTCGCTCACACGCTTGCCATTCACCCGCACACACGTCGCATCCAGCAACAAGCGATCTGTCTTCCGCGAAAAGATATCCCACCACGGAATCGCCTCGCCATCGATGACGAAGCACATGGGATCCACCTCGTTTTCCGGCTCACGCAAGGACCACTCGACGGGTTTGTCATACTTGAGCGCCTTTTTTCCAAACGCCTTTTTTCCAAACTCGACGACCAACCACAAGCCGCCGAAACCAAGCACCCACCCGATCACACTCTGCTTCAGCCCATCCACCCAAGTCCCCGCCTCGCCCGCCAAAATCGGCAACTGCGGCCACACCATGCAAGCGCCCAAACCCAGCACGGAACCCGCCCACGTCAGCGAGGTCGGGATGATCAAATGCTCGGCATCGATAAACGTCATCGCCACCAACAGCGCGACCATCGCCCACAGAAATCCAATCACCGCAACAGACTGCGGCACAAAGACCCACCACACCGCCACGAACAAAAGCGCCGTCAACAACTCCACCCCGAAGTAGCGAAATGCAATCCCCGCCCCGCACTCGCGGCACTTCCCACGCAGCCACAGCCAACTGATCAAGGGCAAATTCAACCACATCGGGATCGGCTTCTTGCAACACGGGCAAAACGACCGCTTCGGCTCATTCACCGACAAGCCAAGCGGCAGCCGATAGATCACGACGTTCAAAAACGAGCCGATGCATGCGCCTAGAAAAAACGCTGGAATCAGCCAAATCCAATGCTCAAACGGTGGGTAAATTGCTGCGTTCTCCAAAGTCCCGCCATTCAAGCGCCCCACGCATGCCTGCCAAGAACAAAGACTGCGCCGGAAATTTCACGAAAAATCAA
>JBEGOB010000303.1:0-6783 GCA_041182265.1 Verrucomicrobiota bacterium
GGCCACAGCCTCGTGACGCAGAAGAATTCGCGTACCAGCCCCAAAGATTCAAGAGCCAGATTTTCGGAAATCTACGGATTGATCCGCGCCCGCACCTCAGTTAGCGTCGCGCCATGGCTGAAGTGCATTCCACATTTGACTTACGACCCGGTGATTTGGCACCGGACTTCTCATTACCCGATGCCGCAGGAAAAATGGTATCACGCCGCAGCGCGGCAGGCCCGAATGGCATGCTGCTTTTCTTCGCCTGCAACCATTGCCCGTTTGTCACCCACCTGGCTCGGGAAATCGGCACATTCTCCAAGGAAATTTTCTCCAAAGGAGTGTCCACCGTCGCGATTAACTCAAACGATCTCGAAAAATACCCGCAAGACGGCCCCGTTCCCATGCTGCATTTCGCCACGGAAAATCATTGGGAGTTCCCCTATCTCATCGATGAGTCCCAGCAAGTCGCCAAGTCTTACGGTGCCGCATGCACCCCGGACTTTTTCCTGTTCGACTCCGCTGGAAAACTCTTCTACGCAGGCCAATTCGACGAAACTCGACCAAAAAGTGGCCTAACGCCCAACGGACATGATCTGCGGGAGGCGGTGCAACGCATGATTTCCAGCGAGGCTCCACCCCTACAATCTCGTCCTAGCAGCGGCTGCAACATCAAATGGAAGCCCGGCAACGAACCCTAACTTGAACTTGAAATTCACTGCAAGTTTCACAGCTAAAGTTGTCACTCATCCATCAGATATTCGACCCTGCAAAACCATTTCCTCAATGAATGCCAACACATGACTTGGTGCTGCGTCACGCGACGCAACCCCCGCAGCAATCGTGATCGGCTCCGGTTGCGGCGTGATCGGCAGCGTTACAACACGCTGATCCCCGTCACGCACCAAACGTGAGGTTTCGGCAATGATCGCGCATCCCATATTCGCCTCAACCGCAGCCGCAAGACTCGAAATACCATCGAACTCCCCAGCAACTTTTGCCTGAATTTTCCATGCCTTGAAATAGCCAGTCACTCGCGCCCAATAGTCCGGATACTCTTCGCGATCGTATAACAAAAGCCGCTCCCCATTGAGATCCTCCGCCGTCACTTCTTCTAACGAGGCAAGGTGATGGAGTGGACTCAACGCCAAGCGCCATCCACACTCTCGAAGCTTCGTCCACTTGAAGGCGTCACTCTCCGGGCACGGCACCGTCACCATTAAATCAAGCTTTCCAGCGAGCAGCGCACGCTGCATTTCAAGCGTCGAGACATCCTGCAAACTCACGCGCACCCCTGGATGAAGTTGCGTAAACCGCGCAATCGCAAGGGGTAGAAAATCCGAAGCCAACGACGGGGAGTATCCAATACGCAAGGGCAAGCCCCCCGCCGCCACACGCACTCGCTGGGCCATGGAATCGCAATAATCCAACAATTTCCTAGCATCTGCCACTAAGACCAGCGCCGCCGGAGTCAGCTGAAATGACCGAGCCGCACGATCCAGCAAGGTCACGCCGATATCCTCTTCCAGTGCCTTAATTTGCCGACTTAAAGCAGGCTGCGTCAGGCCGAGCCGGCGCGCTGCCGCACTGATTCCACCGTCGTCCGCAACCGCAATAAAGTGCTTAAGTTGTTTCAATTCCACCGCGCAAGGATGGCCGAAACCCACTCAATTGCCAGCCGGAACACGACACAACCTCCTGCGAATTTTCACAACCCATGACTTGACGGCATGGAACTCATGCAAACATGGCATTGGTAGGCAACGCGAATTTCCAATACTCTAAGCACATCATGAACACCGAAACTCTCAAAATCCGCCGCGCCAATGAGCGCGGACACGCCGATCACGGATGGCTGGAAAGCCGTCACACATTCTCATTCGCAGACTACTACGACCCCGCACACATGGGATTTCGCTCACTCCGCGTGATCAACGACGACCGCGTCGCGCCACGCGGCGGATTCCCCACACATTCACACCGAGACATGGAAATCTTTTCCTACGTGCTCGCCGGCCGCCTCGCCCACCAAGATTCCATGGGCAACAAACGCGAACTCAAACCCGGGGAAATCCAACTCATGCGAGCAGGCAGCGGCGTCAGTCATTCAGAATTCAATCCCAGTGGCACCGACGAAGCGCGTTTCCTGCAAATTTGGATCACGCCAGCCCAACGAGGTCTCGAACCTGCATACACGGAGTGGACTCCCTCTCAGGCCGCATCCAAAATTTCAAAACAGTTGGTCATTTCCTCCGATGCTCGCGAAGGTTCCGCAAGAATCGCACAAGACGCAGATATCTATCGAATCGATGCCGGTCCTGATGAAGTCATCGAACACATCCTCAAGCCTGACCGTGGAATGTGGCTTCATATCATCCGCGGCACAGCCACACTTTCAGAGTTCACGCTCCACCCTGGCGATGCTGTATCTCTCGAAGAACCCGCAACTCTCGCCATCCACGCAGGTCCCGACGGACTTGAAGCTCTCTTATTTGATCTCCGCTAACTAAACAACAAATCACATCATCAACACTTCCATGAAATACACATATCCAATCCTATTCTCCGCTGCCTGCCTCCTCTTCACCTCCTGCGAAAATCCCGCAGACAAAACAAAGGCCGCAACTGTGAGCGAAGCAGTTCAAGTCGAAACCGCACCAGCAACGAAGGGTGTAACCTATCGCCTCAGTCCGAACTCACAGATTCTCTTCACAGGCTCGAAGGTCACCGGCAGCCACAGCGGAGGCTTCAAAAACTTCGACGGATCATTCACCATCGCTGGCGATTCACTAATCCCAAGCGGCCAAAAAATCACCATCGACATGAACTCTCTCTGGTCGGATGACGAAAAACTCACCGGTCACCTCAAAAGCGAAGACTTTTTCAACGTCGCAAAGTATCCGCAATCGTCATTTGAACTCACCGGACTGAAATCCATCGCAGAAGGAAAATTCGAGGTCTCCGGAAATCTAACTCTCAACGAGACCACCAAAAACATCACCTTTCCCGCCACCGCCGCGCTCGCCGATGGCAAGGCCAGCATTCAGGCGAAATTCGACATCAACCGCCAAGATTTCGGAATTGTTTACGCTGGAAAAGCCGATGATTTAATTCGCGATGAAGTCGTCATCGAACTCAAGCTTGAAGCCATTCCAGAAGCTTAATTTCACAACACACTTTCACCTATCCATTCATGAAACATCCAAGAATTCTTGCCTTCGGTGGTAGCCTACGCGCCAAATCCTACAACCAGACAATCGCAACGATTGCCGCCGCTGGTGCCCGCGATGCGGGCGCACAAGTGACAGTCATCGCACTGCGGGACTTCCCTCTCCCGCTTTTCGACGAGGACCTCGAAGCATCATCCGGGATGCCTCAAAATGCACAAAAACTCAAGGAGCTCTTCCTTGCACACGACGGCCTGATCATCGCATCCCCGGAATACAACAGCGGAATCACGGCGGCGCTGAAGAATGCAATCGACTGGGTCTCACGAGCCACCACCCCAGGTGAGGCACCACTTTCAGCCCTTGCAGGAAAGACCGCGGCCATCCTAGCAGCATCTCCCAGTGGATACGGCGGCGCTCGCAGCTTAGCTCAACTCCGCCCATTCCTCCAGAACATCGGAATCACCGTCATCGAGGATCAAGTCACCATCCCTTTGGCACACGAGGCCATCGGGGCGGATGGAACCTTGAATGATGAAACACTCAATCAATCCATCCGCACCCTTGGTGCCACACTCACTTCTAAAATGCAAACAATCGCAAATCCGGAATAAATCATTCATCCGGCATCAAAGCCGCGCCGCTAACAACTCACGTTGGAAAATGAGTTCTTTCGGAAGGTGGTCATACAAGTCAATGAACAATTCTCCTTGGCTCACCAACTCCGCTTTCCACTCGGCGCGGCTAAATGCCATGCATTGATTGTATTTCTCCTCCGTGAACCCCTCAAGACCCTCAATGTTGAAATCCTCGAACGCCGGAGTCCAACCAATCTGCGTCTCATAACCGGCCGCCGCACCATGGCAGCGTTTCACAATCCATTCAAGAACGCGCATGTTTTCCCCATATCCCGGCCACAGAAACTTACCATTCGCATCTTTCCGGAACCAGTTAACGTGGAAGAACCTTGGCAAATGCGTGAGATAACGTCGCATTTCTAACCAATGACCGAAATATTCGCCCATGTTATACCCACAGAATGGCAACATCGCCATCGGGTCACGGCGAACCTTTCCAATCGTCCCTGCTGCCGCAGCTGTCATCTCGGAACCCATGGTTGCGCCCACGTAAACTCCATGACTCCAATTAAATGCCTGATAAATCAGTGGCATTGTCGTCGGCCGACGTCCTCCAAAAACGATGCCATCAATCGGCACTCCATCTGGATTCTGCCAATCGGGATCAATCGTCGGGCATTGCACCGCAGGTGCCGTGAACCGCGCATTTGCATGCGCCGCAGTCCTTCCACAATCCGGCGTCCAATCCAAACCTGTCCAGTCGATCAAATGCGCGGGCTTCTCCTCAGTCATCCCCTCCCACCACACATCTCCCTCATCGGTAAGACCCACATTGGTGAAAATCGAGTTTTCCTTCATCGACTCCATCGCAATCGGATTCGTGTCATACGCAGTGCCCGGCGCAACACCGAAAAATCCGGTTTCAGGATTGATCGCATGAAGCTTTCCATCCGCATGCGGCCACAGCCATGCTATGTCATCCCCCACAATCGATGTCTTCCAACCCGCTTCCTGATAGCACTTCGGTGGAATGAGCATCGCTAAATTCGTCTTTCCACAAGCAGAAGGAAATGCGGCAGTGAGGTAAGTCTTCGTTCCATCCGGCGCATGAATCCCGACGATCAGCATGTGCTCCGCCATCCAATGATGTTCGCGTGCGATGTTCGATGCGATCCTCAGCGCGAGACATTTTTTACCCAACAGCGCATTGCCGCCGTAACCGGATCCATAGGACATGATTTCTCGTGTCTCAGGAAAATGCACAATGTATTTGTCATCATTGCATGGCCATACCACATCCGCCTGCCCCGCTTCCAAAGGTGCCCCCACTGAGTGAAGACTTGGAATGAACTGACCATGACCATCCCGCTTCTTCGGAGTGGATCCTGACGCCTCATTCTCTAACCGAGCCAGGACATGCGCACCCATGTGGCACATGATCCGCATGTTCACCACGACGTAGGCGCTGTCCGTGATTTCCACGCCGATTTTAGCCAACGGCGAGTCCAGTGGCCCCATGCAAAACGGAATCACATACATTGTCCGGCCCTTCATCGAACCACGAAATCTATCTGCAAGCAACAACCGCATTTCAGCAGGATCCGCCCAATGGTTTGTCGGCCCAGCCTCGTCACGGCGCTTTGAACAGATAAAAGTCCGGTCCTCGACACGAGCGACGTCCGACTGCGTCGAACGCGCCAGAAATGAATTCGGGCGCTTCTCGGGGTTCAGACGAGTGAAGGTGCCTTTGTCAACCAGCAGCGTCGTCAATTGATCCCACTCGGCTTGCGAGCCATCACACCATTCCACCGAATCCGGCCTACAAAGATCGACCATTTCATCGACCCATTTTTGCAACGCTGCGTGTGAAGTCTTAACAGTGCTTTTCATGTCCAAACATTGAGTCAGAAAAACTCATGAGTTGCAATCACATGCGTAAAATTGGCGCGAAATGGGCAAAATATGCGGCATGAACAGCTTGAATCAGTCAAATGATCCATCCACTCGGAAATCTGATACTTCAAAACAATCACGAAGACGGGTGGAAACCAAAATACAACTCACTTGCGCCATCGGATAAGCCAATACCATGGCGGCACGATAAGCTGCCATCTGCCTGCTGTAACGCGCCACTAACACCGCCATTTCGTCCACCGCGTCGGTCTTGAAATCGATCACCTCAACTCGAGAAACTCTACCTCCCGCGTCTCGATGCAAATGCAAGCGATCCATAATGCCGGTCAGCCATTTGCCATCAACGACAGCATCCATCGACTGCTCGCGGTGCAGTTCGATCGCACGTCCGCTCCTGCTAAATAAATCACGCAATTTGGCAACACCTAGCAGATCTCGTATCAATTGTCCTGCCTCCGAGTTCGGCAACTTGAGATCCTCCTCATCGAGCCAGCCCACCCGCTCAAATGCAGCATGCACTTCAGTCCCGAAAATCATCCCACGAGGTGACTGCGCAAATCCAGCCTGCTTTGTCTTTGCGCCACTTGGTGTCATCCGCTCACGCCGCGCCACCGACTTACCAAGAGACCCACCTCTTGCAATCTCTGGTAGAGGCTCCGATAAGTTGACATTCTCTACCCAATCCTGACTTCCGCTCTGATAGATTATTCCCGCTTCAGCCCCATGCCCAATCGAACCGGCCAGCCAGTTATCGAGCGATGGCTTATCAGGCTCTTGGCTCTTGGATGGTGGCTCCAGCATGACATAGAGACCTCGCTTCGAGCGTGTTAATGCCACATAGAGCATGCAGAATGCTTCGTAACATTGGCTAGCCGCCCAACGCGCTTCAGGATCTCTCATTTCTGGCAGTAGGTCACGTGCCCATTTGGGTGGCACCTGACTGAGCCAGCCATCACCCTCAGCAACCTCAAAATATTGGGCGGACGGCACAGGCTTGCTCGGAATATCCGGCAGCACTACCACATCAAACCCAAGTCCCTTCGACTTATGAATCGTCATCACCTGCACGGCTGCAACACCCGGGTTCTGCGCAAGCTCCAAACGCGCCACCCAATCCGCCGCCTCGCGCACCGTCACCCCAC
>JBEGOB010000304.1:0-3778 GCA_041182265.1 Verrucomicrobiota bacterium
GACGCCGACCACACTTGGGTCCAGATAGCCTGCGGGGTAATAGTCAGTTCCCGCGGAAATATAGCCAGCAATCTCGTGACCACTCGGTGCCGCGATGCGTGTGCCGACTGTCGCCGTCGCAAGGATCGGCGCGCTCAGATCCCCTTCCACCGTGTATTTCAAAGTGTTCGTGGCATTCGCAATCGCAGTTGATAGCACATAGCTGCTGCTGTCGGTGATACTGACGATCGTCGCGGTGCCGCTGATCCCTGAACCCGAGACGATCATCCCCACTTCCAGCCCCATCGTGCTACTCACAGTCACCGTGGTCACCCCGTTAGTCGTGACGCTCGTCGAGGCCAGCGCAAGACTGCGGGTCTCTGACTGGGTGTAAAGATTCACATACCAATTCACGCCGGCATTGCTGAATTTGAGCAGCGAGCGGTTGCGCGAGTCCGAGCCCGCTCCGAAGGTCACAAAAAGCCGCTGGGTCGAATTGTCGATCGATGCCTCCGCCTGATTTGGATCGTCTTGGTAAATGATTTGCGGCAAGACCCCGTCAGTGAATTGCAGGCCGTTATCCGCCGTGCTGCCAACCGCATCCACCGTATTGTGAGCGTAATCTGCCAGATTGGGCGACCAGCGCAGCCAATAGCGGTCCTGATACTTCGGCCACTTCATGCCGAAGTTGCCTGCCTCCAGCCAGTAAAAGACCACCTTATTGTAGGCATCGGGCGATGCCGGGCTACCGTTATCAGGAGTATTGGATCCGCCGCTCTCGCGCTCTGCGGTGTATTCAACCGTGCCATCGGGCCTAGCGGTGGTTCCGTAATAACTCGTGCCACCCGCTTGGGTGCTGAGCAGCGGCGCAGCCGTCAAACTCGCATCGCCGTCGTGCGGCGCGAGCGTTTTGCCCAAATTGACCGTCGCGTAATTGATGTCGGGGGCGCGCACCATATCCACCACATCGATGCCGAGGGAATCATAGACATTGTTGCCCAGTCGGACGTTACCGAGGTATTCGATCAAGATCCGCCCCTCCACATTGTAGGCATGGATCATCCCGTTACCGCTGTATTTATCAAAGGATAGGGTGGTCAAATTCTCGGCAGTTGGCACGTAGCCGGGAATATCGACTTCTTGCGCCACCGCTTTGGGCACGTTGTTGTTGAAAATCGGATTGACGGTGGTGATCCGGCCATCCGTCACAGCCACCTTCGGCCCGTCAAAACTTCCTTCCGTCCAATAAATCGTCCGCACCTTGCTCGCCGTGTTTGACGATACCGAAAAGGTCTCGGTGGTCATGCCATAGGTCCCAGCCGTCGCCGCTAGGGTCACCCAGGTGATCTGCACCCGCCCCGGTTGCGAGGCGTAAACTTTTTCCGCGTGCGGGCTGTAATAATAGCTCATCGCAGGCGTCACGGTCACCGCCGTCGAGCCGGAGATGGTCTGGTTGGCCGTTCCCGCTAGGGTGATGTTAGTGCCGCTGATCGCGGTGATCGGCTCGCCGAGCAGCGTCGCGCCCACCACCACTCCCGTAGTGATGCTGGCTACGGTCACTTGTTTGCTGCTCGTGCTGCACGCGGTGACGTTGACGCTGTAAGTTACCACGGGAGTCGCACCGTTGATCAGCTCGCCCGGCTCCACCGGTTTGGTCCGCCAGTAGCCCGCAGGTGCTGGCGTCACACCATCGACCTTGACCAGCGGCGGGGTCATCACATCGCCCATGAAATAGCGCGGCACGCCCGAAGCAAAGGTCCCTCCAAAAAAGCTGTTCTCGAGCACGATCGAGCCGGTCGCCGTCGCCGGATAGGTCGCGGCGTAGGTGTAGGTCGGCACGCTGGCCACCGACTTGGCACTGGAGGATCCCGCCACTTGGCCCACCCCTTGGAAGTTGCTGTTTGCCGTCTGCGGCAGTGCCGATTGGTTGCTGATCGTGCTGGCGGTGTTTCCCTGAGTGGTCGGCGGGCCATAGGGCGTGGCAGACGCTCCCGCAGCGGTGTAGGGCGCGTAGAGCCAGTTAAAGTTACCGGCAGAGGCGTCGTACGGCTGCGCCTCGATCAAGGGGGCGGCAATCACTGCAAGCACAGCGGCCAAGCAGCGGATGAGACGAGAGTTCATGGTGAAGAAAAGTTGAGTGAATGAACGAAAAAACATCCTAAAATCCAAAAGTTGGGCGGCAGCGCGCCGATCGAAACGTAAAAAGGGCAACGCGAGTGCTTGCTTGTGGCGCAACCCATCCACGCCGCGCCGCCCTCATCCCTGCAAGGGAATCAAGTGTGCAAATGAAGGTGGGTGATGGCATGGGCGTGTGCGTGAATGCGGAGTTTGAAAAAACTGAAATCGAAAAGCTGAAATGAAGAGTGTGGAGAATCGAATGGATGAGATGATTGATTCTGGATGTCTGCTCCCTGACTTCTAACTTCTGACTTTCAAACTTACTGATCCTCTAGCTTGATCGAGACGGTTTCGAGCGCACTCGACTTGTTGATCAGTTTCTCAAGTGCGACGAGTCTGGCATCTTGGGCCGCATCGGCATCCGCCTGGGCGGTGGCACGCTTGACTTGCTCCGCCAACTTCGCCTCTAGGGCCGCGATGCGGGCATCCTTTTCGTGGATCTGCGCCTTAAGTTTGCTTAGGTCGGCATCGTTGCGGTTTTTGTATTCCTGCAAGGCCTTTGCCGTGATCGTCGCAAAGCTAGTGTAACCCACAGTCTTCATTCCGTCTTTCCCGGTGGCGACAAGATCGGGGAAGAGCGGCTCCACCTCTTGCGCAATCACCCCGAACTCAGGCTTCATTGATGAGTCGCTGGTATCCTTCCAACGGTAGCGACGGAACTGCACTTGCATCAAGCGATCCAACATCGGCTCCGCATCCACGATATCCTTCTTGAGCTTGCGGTCCGAATACCAATCGATGTCATTATTTCCATCGTAACTGAACCCTCTCCAAGCGTTCGGGTATTGGCCGGAATTCCAAACATCAAAGGCGATTCCTCCGCGATCCGCCCGGTAAGACATTTTCGCGTAACTGGTAACACCATTATTGGCTGTTCCCGTGGATGTAAATCCGCTGGTTGTGGTGGTGATCCCACCTTGGGCGGTATCCAAGGTGCCCACTGCCAATCTCCCTCCATTGAAATACATTTCCTGCACCGAGGCGTTGTTGCGGATATACAATCCGGCGGTGCCATAATTGAGATAAGTCCCGTTGCTCGCTCTTGGCCAAAAGGCCGACTCAACTCCACCCGAGGAGTTTGTACCGTAAAGGTTCCGGTCTTTGGCCATCACGATGACGTCGCTCAAGTTCACTTGTCCGTTCACATACATTTGTCCGCTCACGCGAGCCGTGCCATTGACATCGAGTTTGAAGGCGGGGGCCGCTGTGCCGATCCCCACGTTGCCGCCATTAGGATTGATGGCCATGGGAAATGTCGTTTGATCCGAGGGCCTCAAGGCCTGCAACCAGGTGGCATAGCTGCTAGCACCATCGTAGGATCCAAAATAGGTATTAACATCGCCCCCGCCAATGTTTGCGACCGCCGTGGAGCTTGACGCCGCCGCGACCTGTGACCCGCCTACCGACAAGCCGCCTGAACTTAATTTGCCCACCACGCGTGCCGTGCCGTTCACATCGAGTTTGAAACCCGGATTTAGAGTGCCGATGCCGATGTTGCCGGAACTGTGCATGCTCAAGAATCCACCGGCGCGCTCGGTTAGATCCACATTCATTCCCAATACCAGCGCGGTATCCAGCCAAGTGGTGCCTGCGGTGGGGCGATAGGCGGAGATCGCCAAGC
>JBEGOB010000305.1:0-5243 GCA_041182265.1 Verrucomicrobiota bacterium
AGGCACGGGCTTTTCCGGATATTGGCGTTTTTGTAGCGCAGCGTGGCTTGCCGGATTTTCTTGCGGAAACGGGGGATCGTCGGCGGCACTACCTCATTTTTTACTATTTGCGAGATCGCGAGGCCTATGCATGCCGAACGCGGTCGGGCAGGGGTGGCGGGGTCGAGTTTGCGGGGCCGTATCCGGTGACCGATCGAGAATTCAAGCTATTGGACGATTTTCGGAAGGATTCGAACGCAGGGCCTGCGAAGGTGGAGTGAGAAGGAGAGATGAATTTTTAGCAGGAAAAAAGTGGGCATGCCGCAAATTCCCAAGGAATCGTCCATTTTCCTTCTTGCGTCGCGAATCGCTGGGGCTACTTTCTCCGAACTGCCCCAGTTTTTTGCTGGAGCAGTTATCCTAAATCGGGGCGTTTTGCCTCACTGCATAAAGAGCAATACATAAACAAAACCTAATGAAAACCAATCACACCCTGCGTCGTGGTTTCACACTCGTGGAACTTCTCGTCGTTATCGTCATCATTGCCGCGCTCGCTGGTCTCACCGCTCCCATGGTGATCCGTCAGCGTAAAAAAGCCGACCAAACTGAGGCTGTCAGCAATGCCCGCCAGATCGGTCTCGCGTTGTTTGAGTTCGAAAACGAATACGGCAGCTTCCCAGAGGCCGCACTCGGCGAAACAATCAACGGAAATACCGGTGAGACGCTTGCTCCGACCACCATCACCACTTCCAACGACGCATTCCGCCAGCTCCTTGCTTCCGGCATTGCTCAGTCGGAAACGATGTTCTTCTGCAAGACCGCTTACTCCACCGCCAAGCCGGACAATATTTTCAATACCGCCGCGAATGCTCTCAAAAAGGGTGAAGTGGGATACGGTTACATCATGGGCACAGGCAATCTTGCCTACAGCACCGCAGGCAATCCTGGCCGCGCGATCGTCGTCAGCCCTCTGAAATATGAAGGCTCGTTCTCCACAGGTGAATTTGATAAGAATCTTTACGACTCCAAGGCAGTGGTCCTCAAAATCGACAACAGCGTTACCTCGCTCAACATCAACAACTTGAACAAGGCTGTTCTTGGCGGTGGCAAAACCCTCCTCGACGTGGGTGCTGACACGATCTGGGGCACTGGACTTGCTCCGATCATCGTCAATCCAGATCCTAAGTGATCTGAGACGCCTCTGAAATTCTGATCAACCGGGAAGTCTGTCATGGGCTTCCCGGTTTTTTGTTGCCCGCGTGTCATTCGTGGGCGACAGCACAAAAAATCCGTCAAATTCCATGTCCGATTCCGAAACCAAAGTCTCCCGTGCCTTTCTGCCTTACCCTGTTTCCACACTCAGCCCGCCGATTGTTCCGACGGATCTGACATCGTTCAAATCGCGCGGAATTTCCGAGGTCGAGCGTGATCTTCGCCAAAAGCTCGAGGAAATCCGTGAGGTGTATTTGCAAACGATCGACCATTACAATTGGAACAAGCTGGTTTATGAGGCGGAAATTCAGTTTGAGCCGATCGTCGGCGGCACTTACCACCTCTATGAAATGCGAGGGCGGCGCATGCTTTCGATGATTTCTCCGGACGAGTGGCCGCAAAAGCACCTCGCCAGCGTCCGCCTGAATGTGGATCGGCAGTGGAAAGTCGTGGAAACTGGAGTCGGGGTGGATTCTCGCGAAATTTTCGGCACGGCCCCGCTCTGATTCTGAGGAAAAAGGCGGATTGAGGCGGCTTCACCTGCAATCTCGGAATTTTTCGCGTTTCATCTGGGCTGCATCCAGGTTCATATCCCCGCGCGCCGCCCCACTCCGGGACGCGCCTCAATTTCTCTTCAAATCAATTTGACCGCCATGTGGAAAGGCCGCTTCTCCCAAGATACTTCGTCACTCGTCCAGCAGTTTGGCGAATCCATTTCGTATGACTGGCGTTTATTCCCGCACGACATCGCCGGCTCCATCGCCCATGCTCGTGCGCAGTCTGTGGCGGGGTTGCTCACGGCAGATGAGTTTTCTGAGATCGAGAGCGGCTTGCGCGCCATCGAGGCGGATATCGTTGCTGGGAAATTCGAGTTTCGGACTTCACTCGAGGACATTCACATGAACATCGAGGCGGAGCTCACCCGCAGAATCGGCGCTGCCGGGGCGAAGCTTCACACCGCGCGCTCGCGCAATGATCAGGTCGCCACGGATACCCGGCTCTATTGCCGCACGGAAATTGACGGATTGCTCGACGGGATCACTGGCTTGCAAAAGGCCTTACTGGACCGTGCGGAAAAATATGCGGCGACGGTCATCCCCGGTTACACGCACCTTCAGCGCGGACAACCCGTCACTGCCGGCCACCATTTTCTCGCGTATGTCGAGATGCTTGAGCGCGATAAATCCCGCCTCAGTGACTGTCGCAAGCGTCTCAACATCTCGCCGCTCGGCTCCGGTGCGCTGGCCGGCTCCACCATTAATTTGGATCGTCACGCGATCGCCGCCGAGCTCGGATTTGACGGGGTTTCTCAAAATTCCATGGATGCCATCGCGGATCGTGACTACATCGCGGAGCTTCTATTCGTCATTTCATGGTGCGGAGTCCACCTATCACGCCTCAGTGAAGACCTGATCCTCTGGTGTTCCGCAGAATTTGCATTCGCCGCCTTATCCGACGCGCACACCACAGGTTCCTCGCTGATGCCGCAGAAGAAAAACCCTGATGTCTGCGAACTGACCCGCGGAAAAACTGGGCGACTTGTGGGAAATTTGATGAACCTCCTCGTCGCCGTCAAAGGGCTGCCGCTCACCTACAACCGTGACCTTCAGGAGGACAAACCGCCGCTTTTTGATTCGGTGGATACCCTGCGACTGATCCTTGCGGTCAACACGGAGATGATCACGGCCATGGAATTGCGAGAGGAAAACTGCCGTCTTGCAGCAGCGGACCCCATGCTGCTTGCGACGGATCTTGCGGATTACTTGGTGAAAAAAGGCATTCCGTTCCGCCACGCCCACGAGCTTGTCGGCAAGGCGGTTGCGGCCGCCATTGCGACGGCCACTCCTTTGGACCAACTGGATTTATCCGCGATTGACCCCGCCTACGGGCCCGATGCCAAGGATGTTTTCTCGTTGGAAACGGCGCTTGCCGCTCGGAGCAACCCTGGGGCGCCTTCGATTTCAAACGTCCGCGCACAGATTGCCAAGTGGGGTGCGACATTATAAATCTTCCGTTTTCGTTCAGGCCTTGCCAAACAGGGGAAACGCCGTAGGGTTTTCCCCGAGCAGGTATTTCCCTACCTCCGATGCCCGCATCCGGCCGATTTGCTTCCTGATTCACCCGTGTTCTGACAGCGGTGAAATCGGTCTGCGGCCAGGAAAATCGGAACCACCTGTCTCACGGGCGGCGGCGCAAGCCGACTGTTTCTCGACAAGGGTGAGGTTTCCTTTCCGCAAATGCTGCGGAGCCTCGCCCCGGCACCAAAACGCCGGCTGTCGGGGCCATGTCGGTCAGCACGGAGTCCTTTCCGCATCGCCGGTCTCACCTGAGATCGCCGCGCCGGGCCGCCTGAAACCATGACCCAGTGACAACCATGTCAAACGCAACACAAGATTCCCGCAACTCGGGAGACAATCGTCGCCGCCGCTCACGCGGAGGCTCAAACCGTAATAAGAACCAAAGCAACGACGGCCGCCGCAGCCAAAGCGATGGCGAGCGCGGCGGAGACCGTGGCCCATCTCAAGGCAAGCGCGGAGATTCCACACGCGTCCAAGAATTCCGTCCGCAAGCGTCCCGCCCAGCCCGCGTCTATTCGCCAGCCAAGCTCAGTTTGTGGCAGAAAATCCTGAAAGCCGTCGGTCTTTATAAAGCACCGGCCGCCCCAGCGCGGACCGAGCGTAAACCTGATTCCGGCCCAGCGCCTGCCGCCCGTAGCGACGCGCGCGCGCCCAAGTCGAACACGCGCAATGCCCGCTCCGGAGATGGTGAGCCACGCGAACCACGTGAACCGCGCGAGCCAAGGGAGAAGCGTCAGGACGGTGACCGTCCCGCTCGCGAGCCTCGTTCCCGCGATGGTGCACGCAGTGGCGAGCGCCCACGCGGTGGCGACCCAAAAAGCGTCGAGTCCACGCGAGTTTACGTCGGGAATCTCTCCTATGACGTCAGCGAGCAAGACTTGCAGGAGCTTTTCAAGGGCATCGGTGCCGTGCGCAACGTTGAGATTGTTTACAACCGCAGCACGCACCGCTCCAAGGGTTACGGCTTTGTTGAAATGCTGCGGATGGATGAAGCGATCCGAGCTGTGGAAGTCCTTCATGACCAACACTTCATGGGCCGTAAAATGACGGTTTCCGGTGCCAAGTCCAAAGGCCAGGACGAGCGTGAGGACAAGGATGAGCGCCCCGAGCGTGAGTCCAAGCCGATCGTTGTTGCCTCGGCCACGCCCGTGCACCTTGAGGTTCCTGCGACTCCAGTCGTTGAGGCACCCGCCGCGGAAGAAGCTCCAGACGCCGTTGTTGAAACGCTGGCTGTCGAGGCCATCGTTGAGCCAGTTTCCGAGCCAGCCGTTGAAAACGTCGCCGTTGTTGATGCTGCGCCAGAAGAAGTCGCAGCTGCACCGGTCGAAAGTGCAGCCGACCTTGAGGCCAAATATGGTTTCGGCGATTCCAGTGACAAGCCTGGGCAAGCCTGAGGATTTTTCTCAGCTCCGAGTCCTTTCAAACCTCGTCCGGTGCAAGCCGTGGCGGGGTTTTTTCTTACTCAGCAGCGGGTATTTCGCTTAAAAAACAATTCTTGCCAACCCACCAGAACGCTATTAACTCCGTAGCGTTCACTCTGCAATCTCGCAGATGAACGCACTTCGTCTGGTCTTTCACGCCATGGTCTCAGGAAGTGTTGATTGTGATGGCGCGACAAGAATAGACAAAAATGGACATCTACGTGGGCAACCTGCCCTACACCGCTACTGAAGAAGACGTTACTGGCCTCTTCGCCGCTTATGGACCTGTTGAACGGGTCAAAATCATCACCGACCGCGAAACTGGCCGATCCAAGGGATTCGCCTTTGTTACGCTCGGTGACCAGAGCCAATTGAACGCTTCGATCGAGGCACTCAACGGCTACGACTATCAAGGCCGTGCGCTCCGCGTGAACGCATCGGAGCCAAAAGAATCCAAGCCAGGCGGCTTCCGTTCTGGCGGCGGTGGTGGCGGCGGCGGCGGTTACGGCGGTGAGCGTCGTGGCGGCGGCGGTGGTGGCTACGGCGGCGGTGG
>JBEGOB010000306.1:0-4448 GCA_041182265.1 Verrucomicrobiota bacterium
AGGGATTTCCCCAGGAATCGATATCGAGTTCGCGCAATAGAAATGAGGCGGCGAGAAGGGCCAGGCCGCGGCGGATGAGTCGTGAAATCATCTCGTGGGATTCCGCCCGGCTGCGGTGTGCATGGATGCATGCGGCACCTCCCAGGCAAGCGGCTTGCAGCCACTCGATCAGCCTGTCCTCTTCCGCGATGTTTGGGTCCCTGTGCCAAAGTCCGAAAAGTCCGAGTGAGGTGGTGATTAAGCTCAGGGTGAGTGTTAGGTAGGGCTTGACGGCGAATGGAGCTTGGATTTTTAGACGCATGAACGCGGCTTGCTTGGCGGCAAGGAGCGGTGGTCGTCAAGCCTGGTGTGGGTTTCCCGGATCGGCCTAGGATTGGACTGGCTTGATCTGCCGGTCCACGAGCGCGGAAAGAGCTTCATTTGAAATATCGCATGCTTGTTGAGGGATAGCTGATAGGAAAAATTCGTGAACTCGCGGATTGGGCTTGAGTCGGTGGCGCTTTGTCGGCTTTTTCTAATTGTTCACAAACGGTGCAACTTCTATGGGCTTCTACTATCGAAAATCCGTCAAATTTGGCCCGTTTCGCGTCAATCTTAGCAAATCCGGTCTAGGTTACTCAGTCGGTGGGCGGGGTTTCCGGACGGGAGTCAGCGCGAGTGGGCGGCGTTATTCGTCGTTCAGTTTGCCGGGCACGGGTGTGGGCTATCGGAAAAGCGGGGGCTGTCTTGTGATTCTCGCAGCGATTCCATCCACGCTTCTTTTCACCCATTGGCTTCTTCATTCATTCTCATGAACCTCACTTGGAAACGCACCCTGCGCACCGCTTCATCGGAGCGCTTTCTCGCACAAATCAAGGGCCGTGATGTGGCTGCTGTTGATCTGCATTATTTGGCGAACGGCAGCGTGGCGGGCACCGTTATTTTACTCGCGGATTCGGGTTTGGGTGAGTCCGACATTGGGCGTATTTTGTCGGCTCTGGACGATGAATTTTTACCGGACGTGGATCTGGAGCATGGGAATCTCAGCTACACCGTCGTCCGTGGTGAGGTGCTGGGAAACTGGGAAGCCAGTGCGTCGCAGAGTGACGCAGGCTGAGTTTTTTGAGGGACTTTGCTTGGAAATCTATTCGCTATTGCGGATGCCTTCCAAGGCGGCGATGCGGCGGAAATGGAGTTGTGAAACGTCGTGAAAATTTGCGGCGCTGATCGAGTTTCGAGGGCTGGCGGCGATGAGATGGATGCCGGCGGGAGTGAAGGGAAAGAGCGTTTCTCGCAGATAGTCGTCGTAGGCGTAGAGTTGGCCGTCGGGCATGAGGAATGCCTCACTGAGCCAGAGTGTGCCGTCAGTCTGGACCAAGGGTTGTGTCGGTTCTTGGTGGATTTTCCGCCCGCGGTAGAGTAGGCAAACGGCAAGTGTGTGGTGTCTGCCGCTGCCGCTAGGTGCGTTCCAAGTGACGGTGAGTTCCGGAGGCTGGCCGAGGAAGCGGACGAGGAAACTGCCGGGTTCGAGTGTTTGCGCCATGATTCCTGCGGGAGGCGCGGCCTTGTTTTGGAGTGCTGGGCCGAGTGTTGAGGCGGTGAAGGGGACGAGAAGCAGTGCAAGCAGGCCAAGGCCAGTGGTGAGCTTGAGAGCGTGTGTTTTTCCGGTTGCGGTGGGATTTGGATTGGCGCGGAGGAGGAGCCATACGGCGGTGGCGATGCCGGGTAGGGTGAGCCACGGGAGTTTCATCGCGAGGACTGGGACCGTTCCGGGCAGGAGCAGGATGGCGGGGGTGAGTGCCCAGCGGCGGGGGAAACACCAAGGGCAAAGAAGAAGCCATGGGAGCCAGAGGGATTCCATGGCGGCACCGGTGATGAAAATGGCGGCGGCGATCCATGCTAGGACGAAAATTTGATCGCGGCGCTGCTTGAGGTGCTGCCAGTCTTGTCCGGCTAACAAGAGTAAGGCGCAAACCGTGACCCAGACGCCACCGGGAGCGGCTGCTTGGGGGGCGACGAGCGAGAGGGCGGCCGCGAGCATGCTGGTTTCCACCGCATAGGAGATGAAGGTGCGCTGACCGCGTGGGACAAATAAGGCGAGCAGTGGGAGCAGCCAGAGGAACCCGATGAAATAGTGCATTTGCGGGCTTTCGACGGCTGGGTAAAAAGTTTGTCGCCAGAGAATGATGCTGAGCACGCGCGCAATGTTCGCCACCACGGAGGCGGGGATGGCGAGTAGCATCCGGATCCAGAATCGACGTGATAATGGGTCGCGGCGACTGGTCCAGAGGATGAGGCCCCATAAGACTAACAATACGTCGAATCCGGCGCAGTCGCGTGACCAGGGGATTCTGAGTTTTCCGAGGATGATGTCGCTGCCGGCGTCGATGGCATTTCCTCCGAAAATTCCGATGATGGCGGCTACGGTCGGGCGTGTGAGCCATGAGAGCGCCTCGCTGGTGCGAGTGGTGTGCATGAGTCCGAAGACTAGCAGGCCGGCGACAAGAGTGCGGATTAAGGCGCGTCTGCTCGAATCTCGGTGATCCATTTGCGGGTGGTTTCCGTGGGGTTTCGGCGGAGGAGTTCGGTGGCCCAGCGATCGGCGGTGGGGGCGTCCTTGAGATGTGAAGCGGCGAGGAAAATGAGCCAAACCGCCTCGTCTGTGGCTTCTAGAGGGTCAGCATCATGGGCGTGGGCGACGACTTTTTCGAATTGGTTGGAGGCGAACGCTTGGCGAAGTGTGAGCGCCTTTGCGGCAGCGGTCGTGGCGGCTTTGGCAAGGGCGGGGTTGGCGCGGAGGCTGGCTGCTAGAGATCCCTTGTGGGTGACGGGAGTTCCTTTGATGAGTTTGGCGATGTCGGTGCGGAGTGGATTCGGGACGCGGCCGCCGGCGAGAGCTCCTGCCATGAGCACTGCGACGTCCCGGCTGCAAGGGGCTTGCAATTTCATGCCGCTGAAGATGCGAACTTCAAATGGCGACCAGGTTGCGGGATCGGTGAGCAAATAGGCGTCCAGGCCCGCGCGCCACTGGCCGGTGCTGCTGAGGAAGCGTGCGCGGACCAGCGGGCCGGCACGATTTTCCGCGACGGCTTGTGACAGGGGGGCGCGGTAGCGATTTTCTGGCGTGGCCGAGGAATCTGCGAGGCGCCACGGTGGATAGAGGTGGTCTGGCGGAATGTCTGCCACTTGGAGGCGCTGCCATTCAGCGGCGGCTCCGGTGCTGTCTTGGAGAGCGAGTTTTAAGAGTCCACGCAGATAGATGACAGGCGCGGAGTCGAGGGTTTCGGAGACTTTCAGAGTTTCCTCAGTGAGGCCGTGGCGTGCGCAGGCCTCGGCGGTGGGGGCAATGTCTTGCCAGCGAAGTGTTTCGAGCGTGCTGGGGTTCACGCTTTTCGACATCGAGTCGAAAACAACCGTGCGTCCGGTGTTTTCAGGGTCGAGTGAGGTTTTTGAGATGTTTTTTTCGCAGCCGATGAGGCAAAGCGCAGCCACGGTGAGGGCGGTCACCAAGTGGACACGCGATTTGACGGCTGGGGAAACCGCCATGGTCTGTGGCGTGCGCGGGGCGCTTTTACAGCACAACTAAGAGTCCGAGGGCGGCGACTGCCAGCAGGGGTGGGGCCGGGGCGGCGGGTGGAGCGGTGACCGGGGTCGTGCCGCCATTTCCTGAGGCTCCGCCGTTTGGTTCTTGGGGGGTGGCTTCTTTGATGGCGACGATGACGTTTTCTTGGACCGTGTATTTCACGTCGCCCGGGGCAGCTTCCATGCCGATGTTCGCCTCTTCGATGAGAACGGAGTCCGCGATGTTGAAGAGTGCGAAATCCTCGAAACCGCCGGAGAAGTCGAAGAAGGATTCTGCGGATGAGGCTTTGGAATCTTGGGTGGAGAGCAGGGTGATGTTGAGTTTCGCCGAAGTGATTGTGCCTTTGAACTCGATATTTTCGAACCACATCACGTCATCGAATTTCGAGACGTCCAAGTTGCCGGAGCCGGTGATTTGGCTGCTCCCGCCTTGACCGAAGAGCGTTGAGAATTCGCGTGAAGAGTCGCTGCCGGACTCGCGTAGCATGGCGCTGGTGCTGGTGAAAAAGTCGGTGAAAGTGAAGTCCCCGGCGCTGGTGCTGATAGAAAGTTGTGCCTGTTTGATGGCGACGCCGACGGATTTGTGACTCTCGTTGCCGGAGGAGTCTTCATTGATGTCCGCGCCAAGCAGGAGGAGTCCGCCGGTTTGGGTGAAATAGGTGGCCAGATCGTTGCCGCTGATGTCGCGCAAGAGGTTGATCGTGCCGTCGCCACGGAAAATTTTGTCTGAGAGAGCTTGGGATTCAATTTCCTGCGCGGAAGTTATCGCGGAGAGGAAGGCTGCCCCAAAGAGCGCGAGGGAAATTTTCATGTAAAAGTCAGAGGCTGTTTGTTAGGAAAGTTTGGCTCCGGGGGGAGAGCCTCGGGGGGTGTGTTCTCTTGGGGGG
>JBEGOB010000307.1:0-19519 GCA_041182265.1 Verrucomicrobiota bacterium
GTGTTGATGGATCGATTCAAACGATTGTTTGCAAAGACTGTTTCGTCGTTATCTGAAGAGGACTTGGAAGGGCGGATTCAGTTGATGGTGGGTTGTTTGTTTCATCTGTTGGCGCGCCCGGGAGGAGTTCGGGAAGATGGGAAGGTGGGGCTTGAGGGGATGCTGGGACGATTCATCCGCTTCTCAGCGGCGGGAGTGAGAGGCGGGGTTTCCGGGGAAGTGGAGCCGGAAAAGAAGGCGGGTCCGCAGGCGATGTTTGATTTTTGAGAGGAGTGCGAAATTTTAGATTTCGGGATGTTCAAATCATTCAGGGGTCCTAGGTTGCTGGCCCCATGTCCGTTAAGATTCGATTTACTTCAGCCACCGCCGTCGGCCTCGTGCTCGCCAAAGTGGGCCACCCACAGAGGGATGAGCCGCTTCAGACTTCCAAGGAAGTTTTCAAGATTGAGGAGGCCGATCAGGAACCGCTGTCTGCGATTTTTTTGAAGCCGTTCAAAAACCTGACCGGGCACCGCTTCAGCCACCATTCGTCGCTCGACCAGCATGAGATGAACGCGTATTCGGCGGCGATTTTCGCGTCCGACGATGGGCTTTTGGAAAAAGGCTGCGACATCGCCAAGCGGCTTTACGCGAAGTCCAACCACCCGAACATCAAGTCGGGAGACCTGTGTATTTCGCTGATCAAAGACATCGATGTGAATGGCGAGCTGACGCAGGGCCTGTGTATTTTAAAGTCCGAGAGCGTGGTGCCGTTTTTGAGTATTTCCACGCGGGATGGCGACCTTGAGTTGCACACCGAGCAGGGGATCAACCCGGAAAAGATTGATAAAGGGTGCTTGATTCTCAATCACTTGTCGCAGAAGGGCTACTATGTTCTGACCTTCGATCGGACGGGGTCCGACTCACGCTTTTGGGTTCGTGATTTCCTGGGGCTGGTGCCGATCACGGACAGTCCATTTTTGACGAACAAATACACGAACATGGCGGTTGCGTTCTTGGAAAAAGAGAAAAAAGAGCAGCCGAAGCCAGCGGTGGATGACGGAGCGCCGCCTTGGGATACATCGACAGCGACGCGGGATGCCTTGACGTATTTTGAGGAGAAAGAGAATTTCAGCCTTCATGAATTTGAGGAAGAAGTTCTCAAGACGCCCGAGGCCAAGGCGCGATTTGCGGAGCATCGGTCCAAGCTTGAGGAAGAGCAGGGGCACCGCTTGGAAGACTCGTTTGAGATTTCCAAGAAGGATGTGAGCAAGGCGAAAAAGAAGATTAAGACCGTGATGAAGCTGGATACTGGGGCGGAGGTGCGACTGAAGCCCGCGCTCGCAGCCAAGCCCGGCGCCGTTCTTGAGCATGGCTTCGACGAGGAAAAGAAGATGAAGTTTTTGAAAATTTACTTCAACGAGGATTTGGCGGACTGAGCCTGGTGGCTTGTGATGAGAGCGCTTGGGAAATTGTCATGGATGACGGCTTCCCAAGTGCGCTTCGATTTGTAAACGTCCGGCCATGGAAAGTTACGAGGTCTTGAAGCGGGCGCTGCGAAAAACCACACCCAAGGCGGTTGCTGCGGAGTTGGGAGTTTCGCTCTCCTTGGTTTACAAATGGGCGGAGAAGCCGAGTGAGTTGAGCGTCGGGAGTAAAAACCCGTTGGATCGCTTGCAGCAGATCATCGAATTGAGCGGAGATCTTGGGATCGTCGATTGGTTGTGCCGTCGGCAGGGCGGGCACTTCGTGAAAGACCCGGATTTAAGCGCGCAAAACTTTGATCACGTCGTTCCGGCGACGCAGCAGATCATCGGACATTTTTCCGAGTTGCTGAATGAGATTTCCACGGCAGCGGTGGATCAGTCGGTGAGCAGTGAAGAGGCCAAGGACATCCGCGAGTTGTGGGACAAGCTCAAGAGCTATGGGGAAGGTTTTGTGCGGAGCTGTGAGAACGGTGATTTTCAGCAGATGAGGAAATCACCGCCGGCGTAGGCATGGGGTTTGGTGGGTCAGGGGCGCGAGTTTTGTGCGGACTCGAAGCCGCGGCGCTCGTTGATGAAGAGCGTGAGGATTATGCCGATGATGAGGAATGCAGCGAGGACCAAGAGTGCCTCGGCCGTGCCCATGGTGTCCTTCACCCAAGCGAAGGGGAAGGTCATGATGGCGGAGAGTTTCCACATCAGGCCCCAAATTCCGAAGACTTCGGCTTCGCGGTTGGGCGGGGCGAGATAGCTGACGAAGGCGCGGTTTGCCGAGCCGAGCGAGCCGAGTCCGAAGCCAAGCAAGTTTCCGATGAGCCAGAGCGGCCAGGTTGGGAAGGCATCGAGCGCCCCGCTGTGTGAGTGAGATTCAAAAAGTGAGGCGTAGAGAGAAAAGCCCAAGGCGGTGACGAGCCAGAGAGTGAGGCAGGCAAGGATGGAGCGGCGGTGGCCGAATCGATCTTGATAGAATGTTGGTAGGATCGTCCCGAAAATGCCGGAGACGGTGATGACGGCGACGAAGATGACGAGTTCGACTTGTTTGAACCCGTATTCCACGGCGAGTTTGCTGGCGAAGAAGACGACCACACTGATGCCGGTGCCGTAGAAGAGTGATGCGATGAGAAGCAGGGCAAGATCCTTGAAGCGTGCGGTTTCGTGAAGGCTTTCTCGCATGCGGACGAAGCTGGCGAGGATGAGATTGCGGCCTGGATGAATGAGGCGGGGGACGCTGGGTTCGCGGAGCCAGAACGCGGTGGGAATGGTGAAGACGAGGAACCAGATGCCAGCAAAGACGAAGAAGGGCCGCCATGAATCCGGAGTTTCCAGGCCGAGCGCGAGCATGCAGGCGGCGGTGAGGATCAGGAGCAGAAGTGCGGCGGTGTAGGCGCAGGCCCAGGAAAATCCGCTGAGCCGCCCGACTTGATCTTGGCGGGCAAGCGTGGGGAGGAAGCTTGCGAGAAAATTTTCACCGATGGCGAAGGCGAAATTCGCGGGAATGTAGAGGAGGATGGCGAGCCAGATTTGGCCGGATTGGACGAGTCCGAGGGCGCAGGTGAAGAATCCGCAGAGTAGCCCGGAGGCGATGAGTAGGCGCTTTTTCAAGCATCTTTCATCGGCCGCAGCGCCAGCCAGCGGGGAAAGAAGGGCCGTGAGGAGCATGCTGCCGCCGTAGGTGAGCGCCCAGATGCGGTCGTCGATGGCAGGATTCCGCACGATGACTTCCGAGAAAAAGATTGAGAAAAGCAGGGTGTTGATGATGAGCGTGAACGACTGATTCGCCACGTCGAAGGAGATCCAAGCCCAAATCTGCCGCTGGTGTGGATAGCCGTGAAGCGGATAGAGGTGGCGGCGGTTCATGGCGTGTGCGTTCTAGCGGAGAGCGTGGATTGAACGCGAATCTGCCACGCGCGGCAAGAACCGCTCGGTGGATGGGGAAAAATCAGGGATGCACGCGCTCGGGGGCTGGGCGTGGTTTTCCGGCTTTCACCTTGCCTTTTTGAGTGCCTAACCAAGCGACGGTGTCCCGGAGTTCGGGCGCGGAGAGCATGAATCCCATGGGCGGCATGGAGGAGACGGGAGCGGTCATGGTGTCGATGTCGCTGCGGAGAATGCGGAGCACTTTGCCGCTGCTGTCGAGGTCCACATGCCGCGAATTGTCGGTGATGACGATGCCGGAGACGGACTTGCCGCCTTTGAGTGTGACGCTGGAGATGCCGTATCCCATGGCGACTTGTGCGCCGGGGATGACCATGGATTCGAGGAAATAGCGGGCGTCGCGGCGGAGTCCGATATCGGCGAGGTTAGGGCCGGCATCTCCGCCGCTGTGGCCGCCGGCATGGCAGCGCATGCACTGGCCAGCGGGGTGGGACTCGAAAATGCGACCGCCTTTGACGGGGTCGCCACCTTCGAGTGATGGGAGCCATGCGGCGAGTGGGTCGGTGGATGCGGCTTGTGCGGCTTTGTAGCTGGCTAGGGCGGATTTCACCTCGGGTTCGGTGCGTTTTTCGGCAGATTCCAAGAGCTCGATCGCCGCGGGAGAGACGCCATTTTTCTGTTGTAGTGCGGCGAGTTGCGTGGTGAAGAGCGAGGTGGCGGCGGGACCAGGGATGGCGGCGGCGAGTTTCCATCCTTCTTGCTGGCGGTGGATTCCGCCGTGGGTGGTCGCTTGGATGAGGCCTTGCAGCGCGGCTTCCGGCTTGGTTTTTACGAGACTGCGGAGTGCCGCGATGGCGATGTCGTCGCTTTTGCTGCTTGCGAGTTGGGCGAGGAGAGCGTCGAAATCCTTGGGTTTGCGAGCGGCGTAGAGTTCCAAGGCTTCTGCGCGGGCGGCTCCGGAGACTTTTTCGTTGAGGACGAGAGCGCGGAGTGTCGCGTCCGGGACCTCGCGGAGGTCGAGCTGGCTTTTGAGAATCAAGGCGAGTGCGGCTTCGAGAAATTTCCCGTCGGTTTGCATCAGGGCGTCCACGCTGCGGGCAAGGACAGCTTGGATGAGCTTGGGGTCGCGTGCGGGGAGGGGAGCCATGCGGCCGATGGATTGATCAACGGGGTGGGGCTGGTTCCACTCGCCAAGCAGGCGGAAGGCTTCGGCGCGCGCTAAATTTGGGGTCTGTGGGTTGAGGGCGACTTTTAAGACGCGTTGGGCGTTGGCGGCGTCGCCCGTGCGGAAGGCGGAGTGGAGCAGCCTGCGCCAGAGCATTGGGCTGCGTTTGGCATCGGCGCTTTGATCGAGCAAGGCGGCGACTTGCGGGCGCACGCTGGTGATTTGAAGATCATTGATGGCGCGGATGGCCTCTGCGGAGACGGCGGAATCGGGATCGGTGAGGAAGCTTGCAAGTTCTGGGGCTTTGAGGCGGCGGAGTGCGATGACTGCGGCGAGGCGGACTTTCGGGTCAGAGTGAGATTTCAACGCCGCCAGCGAGCTGGGGGTTTCTAGCAGTGAGAGAGCGTATGAGCCGGCGTGGCGGAGGTGGAGGTCGGAGGTGCCTGCTAGAAGAGTGATGAGGTCTGGGATGGATTCCGTGGATTTCAGCTTTCCGGCGGCGATGGCGGCGAAGAGTTGCACGCGCGGCGAGGGGTCTGCGAGCAGGCTGCGGAAGGGAATTCCACGAGCGGGGAGCCCGGAATCGCCGAGGGCTTTGATGGCTTGGGCGCGGACTTCCGTGGAGGGGTCGGCGAGGAGTGAAATCAAATTTTCGTGGGCGAGATTGCGGGTTGCGGGTGGGATGGCGACGCTTGGATTGCTGCCGCCGAGGCTTGCTGCGCCTTGGCGTGCGATGATGCCGAGGCCCCAAATGCCGTGGAGGCGGGCGAGGGGTGCGGTTGTTTGGCGGGCGGCGAGTTCGAGTTGATTTCTGCCGTCGAGCTTGCGGGTGAGGGCGATCTGCGCGCGGAGGCGGACGCGCATGTCCGGGTGTCCAAGCATTTTCGAGAGTTCCTCAGTGGGTCGTTTGGAGAAGCCTTCTTTGATCCATTGGGCGACTTGTGCGGCCTCGGTGGCGCGCCAAGGTGCGTCAGCCTCGACCGAATAAACGCGGCCTGCATCGTGAGAGACCCAGCCGCCAATGAAGTCGGTGACGGTGAGTTTACCATCCCATGAATATTCCACATCCGTGGCGGCGGTGCCAGAGTTGAGCTTGCGGGAATCTGCGAGTTTCATGCCTGCGCCGGATTCTTCCATTTTGAAGGACCAGATGGCGGAGTTGGCGGCGCTGCCTCGGTAGTCGCAGATGAGGAAGCGGTCGGCCTCGCTTTCTAAAAATCCGGTGCCGGGTTGGTGCGTGAGGCCCGAGGGGCCGGAGGTGAGGTGGGCGATGGGCGGAAGAAAGAAGGCTGGCTGCTCGGCGTTTGGCAGTTCCCAGAGTCTCTCTGAAATCCAACTGGCGATGGGGCGTTCCTGCATGCCCATTTGGCGGTGGTGGACTAACAGCCCCTGGTGGCCCATGTGCCAGCCGGAATCCGCGCCTTCGACGATGTAAACGATGCGCGCCTTGTCGCCTTGGTCGCAGTTGTTATCGACGGAAAATGCGTTGCCGTGTGCGTCGAATGCGATTTCCTTGGGGTTCCGAAGGCCGGTGTGGATGACCTCGAAATTGCTGCCGTCGGGATCGAAGCGGAAGACGCAGCCTTCGTCAGGGAGTTCGTAATGCTTTCCCTCGCGGGTGATGGAGTTCATGCCGCGGTCGCCGAGCGTGCCGTAGATCCGGCCGTCGGGTCCGAGGGCGAAGCCGTTCAAGTCGTGTCCCGAGAACGAGATCCGGATGCCGAACTCGTCTTGGATGACCTTGGTGACGTCCGCCTCGCCGTTGTTGTCGGTGTCTTGCAGAGCGTAAATTTTCGGGATGCAAGCGAGGAAGACTGATCCCTCATAGGCGAGCACTCCGGCGGCTGGGCCATCCAAAAGTTCGTTGAATTTTCCGGCAAAAATCGCGCTCTTCTGAAATACGCCGGTCGTGGCGTCTGGCTCTGATAGGATGCGGACGCGGTCTTCCTTTTCGGTGAGGAATTTCAGAGATGTGTTCGCTTCTTGGTTTTGCCATTTTTCATGGAGCTTGCGGCGGTCGGCGGTGCTGCGTGATGAAATATCGTCGAGATACCAATAGAGGTGGTCGCGGTTATCAGGCACGCCGTGGCGGAAGCGCAGGGTCTCGGTGACGTAAAGTTCGCCTTGTTCGCCGAATGTTAGGGCGGTGGGAGAGGTGAGACCTTGAGATTTGAAATCCGCGATGACCTTGGTCTTGGTGCCCGCGGGAATGCTCAAGCCCGGGATGCTGTCACTTGAGATGAGATCGGCAAGGGTGGCTTCGGCTTGGGTGGTGGCTGGGAAAACTGGGTTTGCCGAGTTGCTGGCGATGAAATGGTCGGCGGCGATGATGCCCCAATAACCTTGCGAGGCATCGAGGATGCGGATGCGCGCTGTTTTGCCAATGACGGCGCTGAGGTCCCAGGTGACTGGCTTGCAGTTGAGCGAGTTTTCCCCGCTTGCCTCGTGGAGCACCTTGCCATCGACCAGCAACTGCACTGCGGTCTTGCCCGGGTGCTTGCCGCCGGCGACGAGGAACGAGAGGAAATTCTGAGTCAGCTTAAAATCCGGGGATTCCAAGGTGCCGACCGCTTCGTCACCGCCATGAGACGAGCAGGCGAGAGAGGCGCCGGAATACCCGGTGAGGCGGCCTTTCATGCCGTCAAGCGCGCCAGCGACGGGTGCCATGCCAAAGGCTTTTCCTGAGACCTTCCAATCGCTAAATCCATCACCCTCAAAAGCTTGAATCACTTGGGCACCTGCATTGAGCGCGCTCAAGGTGATTAGAATTCCGCAGCTTGGGAGGAGGCCAAATTTCATCGGCGAGCCATACGGTGCGGGTGGTGCGGATATTTCATGGAATCTTAACCAGCTCTGAGTTGGTTGAGGGGAAAGAGTGACAGCTCGGGCTGGGGCTGCTTGGAATGGGCATGGCATTTTTACTTCATCCAAGGTTGGCGGCGGGAGGCCGCGAAATCGGGCGGCTCGGCGGGTGCCGCTTGCTGTTAAAGAACCACGCGATGTTTCCATGGTTTCTACTGGTGCCCGAAGTTGAGGGGATCGAGGATTTGCACGAATTGGAGCCCGCGCACTATTTGGAAGTGATGGCAGCGTTGCGGCGTGTTTCCGAGTTTGTGACGAGCCACTTCGAGGTCGAGAAACTCAATGTCGCGTGCATTGGTAACCAAGTGCGGCAGATGCATCTTCAAATCGTCGGTCGCAGCACGACCGATCCGGCGTGGCCGGGCACGGTGTGGGCGTTTGAAGGGAAAAAATCCTACGCGGATGAGGAAATTGAGCGGATTTGCGCAGCGGCGCGTCAGTTTCTTCAGATTTCTGGCTGAACTTGAGAGGATTGCCCGGTTTAATCCCGAGTTTTCGGCAATTATGGCTTGGAACCTGGAGGCACTCACGGTGTGATGCTTGCGCAATGGCCTACCTCGACGAAAACTTCCTGCTTCACTCTCCCACTGCGCGCCGACTTTTTCACGAGGTCGCCAAGGATCAGCCAATCATTGACTACCACTGCCATCTTTCGCCGCGTGAGATTGCGACGAATCACCGCTGGGATAGCATCGCTGACATTTGGCTTGGCGGGGATCATTACAAATGGCGGCTGATGCGTGCCAATGGGGTGGACGAAAATCTCATCACCGGAGAATCCTCGCCGCGCGAGAAATTCCAAGCATGGGCGGAGACGGTGCCATACACTTTGCGCAATCCAATCCACCACTGGACACACCTCGAGCTGCAACGTTATTTCGGGATCGATCTTCTATTATCACCGAAAACGGCGGATGAAATTTGGGATCGCACCCAAGCGAAATTGGCCGAGCCTGACTTCTGCGTGCATGGAATTTTGAATCGATTCGATGTTCGCGTGGTGGGCACGACCGATGATCCGGCTGATCCTTTGGACGATCATCTTGCGATTGCAGCGTCGGATTTGCGGACTCAAGTGCTTCCGACATTCCGTCCGGACAAGGCGCTGGCGGTGGATCGTCCGGACTTGTTAGTTCCTTGGCTGAAGAAGCTTTCAGCGATTTCCCACACCTCGATTGAGCGGCTATCAGACTTGTTGTCGGCGCTGCAAAAACGCCATGACGCGTTCCATGCGGCGGGTGGGCGCTTGTCCGATCATGGGTTGGACCGTTTGCCCGCGCTGGCATGCACGGATGAAGAAGCGGCGGTCATTTTCGACAAGGCGCTTTCCGGCAAGGCGGCCTCGCCCGAGGAGAAAGAGAAATTTTCCTTCTATCTGATGATCTTCTTCGGTCAGTTGGATGCGGCACGTGGTTGGACCAAGCAGCTTCACCTCGGTGCTTTTCGCGGTTGCAATACGCTCATGACCAAGCGCTTGGGGCCGGATACCGGCTACGACACCATTGGCGACACCACGCAGGGGGCGGCCTTGGTCAACTACCTCGACGCGCTAGCCACTGGCGGTTCCTTGCCGAAAATTGTGATTTATAATCTCAATCCGCGCGACAACTACCTCTTTGCCTGCCTCACCGGAGTTTTCCAAGACGGCACGGTTCCGGGGAAAATTCAATTTGGCTCCGGTTGGTGGTTTTTGGATCAAAAAGACGGGATGGAGTTGCAGCTTGATGCCTTGTCGGCGACTGGCTTGCTTTCGCGCTTCGTCGGGATGCTCACGGATTCGCGCTCGTTCCTCTCGTTTCCGCGGCATGAATATTTCCGCAGGATTTTCTGCAATCTCATCGGTGGTGAGGCGGACCGTGGTGAGTTGCCGGATGATTTCGAGGCGCTTTCCGAGCTGGTTCGCGCGGTGTGCTTTGGGAACGCGCAACGTCATTTTGGATTCGACGTATAAATCAACTTTTAATCCCCGTTTTGACTCCATGATCCGCCAGACACTTCTACCGTTTTTCCTGCTCACTGCATCGTTGACCGCGGTGCCGGTATTCATTGGGACCAATACCGTTAAAAACACCGACAGCAAGGGAATCTATCAGGCTGACTTTGATCCGGAGACGGGGAAACTTACGGTTCCGGAGTTGGCGGCGGAGTATCAAAACCCGGGATTTCTCGCGCTCCATCCGAACGGGAGTGTGCTCTATGCGAGTGGCTTGCCGAAGCAGCCGTTTGCCGATGGGACGGGCTCGGTGGCCGCATTCCGCATCGGCGAGAGTGGCTTGGAATTCTTGGGCGAGGCCTCGTGTGGCGGTAAAAACGCGTGCCACTTGGCCGTGGATGCCAGTGGCAGCACGGTGGCGATTGCCAATTACGGGGATGGAAAAATTTCGACCGTCCAGTTGGATCAAAAGGGTGTTCCCGGCGCGATTGTTTCGTTGATCGCGAACCAAGGTGGCGGTCCCAACGCGGCTCGCCAAGAAGGTCCGCACGCTCACGGCGTTTATTTCGACAAGGCGAACCGCCATCTGATCGTGCCCGATCTTGGTTTGGATCGCGTGCTGGTTTATCCATTCGACGCCGCGACCTCGAAGCTGGGTGCGCCGCTTCCGCCCTTGGTCACTGCGGCTGGGGCTGGGCCGCGTCACCTCGCATTTTCGCCCGATGAGAAGCACGCTTATGTGATCAATGAGTTGGACAATACGCTGCTTCCTGCTGCTTACGCGGATGGCGGGTTCAAGCCACTTTCCACGGTGCCGACGCTGCCTGCGGATTTTCAAGGCGTGAGCTCCACGGCGGAAGTTGAAGTGCATCCGAACGGCCGCTTCGTTTATGGATCCAACCGTGGGCACGACTCGATCGTTGTGTATCAACGGGATCTGACGACGGGGCAGCTGACATTTGTTCAGCATGCGGCGTGTGGTGGTAAAACTCCGCGGCATTTCAAAATTGATCCGACGGGGAAATGGCTGCTTTGCGCGCATCAGGATTCGAATGGCATTTCGGTTCTCCCGCTCGATCCTGCGACGGGGCGGCTTGGCGCGGCATCGTCTCCAGTGGCGGCTCCCGCACCGATTTGCCTTTTGTTCGTTCCATGATGAGCGGGCGGATCTGTCGCGTGGCCGTGATTTTCTAAAAATGATGAATAAACTTCCTGGTGACTCGTCCAAGACGGTGCTGGAACCTGTCGGTTCTGACGCATCGGGCTCGCCATTGAGTGACTCGGATGAGGATTTCCGGCTGGTTGCGCTGGCGCAGCAGGGCGATATGAAATCCTACGATGCGTTGGTGACTCGGCATCGCGGAAAAATTTATGCCATGATTCGAAACATGATCCACCAAGAAGCCGACGCTTGGGACCTCTCGCAAGAGGTTTTCATCAAGGCGTGGCATGCCCTGCCTCGCTTCGAGGCCAAGGCGCGATTTTCGACATGGATTTACCGGATCGCGCACAACACGGTTTACGATTGGGCGCGGAAGCGGAAAATCGAGAGCGCCGGAGAGTTGAATGATGAAATTTTCGAGCGTGAGAGGATTGATTCCTCTTCCTCGACCACTCCGTCTGGAGGTGAGTCGCCGGACGATTCGCTGTCCTCCTCGGAGTTGCGCGCGAAGATCGAGATCGCGCTGGGTAAACTTTCCCCTGAACACCGGGAGGTCGTGGTGCTCAAGGATGTGCAAGGCCTCTCGTATAAGGAAATTGCGGAAGTCATGTCCAGCACGCTGGGCACGGTCATGAGCCGCTTGTATTACGCGCGTCAGAAACTCCAAGCATTGCTAAAAGATGAATACGAATCCCGATGAAGCGAAGCTGGCCTTGTGGCTGGACGATGAATTGACCGGTGCGGAGCTCGCCGCCGTGGAGGCGTGGGCAGCTGGCCAGCCGGAGCAATTGGCGGCGCGTGATGAAATCAGGCGTTGGCGTGGCGTGATCGGTGAGGCCATGCCGGCCAGCGCGGAGCCGCCGTATCCGGATTTTTTCAACGATCGCGTCTTGCAAGCCATCCGCGAGCAAGCCCCGGCTGTGGAGCCCTTGCGCGTCAAGCGGGCTTCGTGGACGGCTTGGTTTTTGCCGGTGGCCGCCTGTGCGGGAATGCTGCTTGCCTTTTGGGCGGGCACAAAAACACGCAGCACGCCGGAATACAACGTCGCGGGCGCACCCAAGGCCATCATCGTTGAGCCCGCGGTTTACACCCCGGAGCGTGGTGTGAATGCCGAGTGGTTTGCCAGTCAGGATGCTTCAGCCACGGTGATTGTCCTCAATGGAGTGGCTGCAATCCCCGACACCATGGACTTTTCCGCAACGGCGGCCTTGCCTTTGCCGCGTGAGAGCGATTCAACTGCGGGCTTTGATTTTGAACCTGAACCACGGTCTGGCTCATGAGGCGAATTTTCCAAAGCATCCGCTTCAGCGTCGCCACGGTTTGCTTGTTGCTTCCGCTTGGCGGTCTTGCACAAGAAGATCCCGGACGTGCGAAGATCGGTCAAGTGAGCGTCACGGTTTACCATGGCACCGACGGCGATCCGGCCATCGCTGGAGCGCGGGCGACGGCTGTGAGCGGCGAAATCCAGCAGCGGCTGCGCAGTGAGCAGCGCTTGCGTTTCAAGGAATATCGCTTGCTGGGCGAGGATGTGCAGCCCTTGTTGCGGAGTTATGAAAATTGGGCACAGCCTCTGAAGCCTTCGGATGAGGTGTTAGTCCGCTTTGAGGCGCGCAGCAGACCCACCAAGAAATCCACCGGACTCGGGCTGGAACTTTGGCTCAGCCGGAAGAAAATTTTGAAAACCGACGCCGTGTTGGAAGGAAATCGCCCGCTCTTCATTCTCGGTCCGGAATGGCGTGGCGGACGCCTGATCATTGCGGTCGCCCTTGCACCTCAAGAATAAGCGAGCCACATTCCCTCATGAAATTTCCATTGGTCATCTGGTTGTTAGTCAGCGCCTTCGCTCACGCGGCAGGGCTTGAGTTTGAAACAATGCTGCAAGAGGTCCGCGCTCCTGCGGATGCCGCCACGGTCACGGCGGACTTTAAGTTCACGAACAAAAGCGACAAGCCAATCACCATCGCAAAGAGTGACCCGGGTTGCTCATGCCTCAGCGTGCAGGTCTCCGGCGGAAAGCTCAAATACGCGCCCGGCGAGTCTGGCGTGGTCCGTGGCACCTTCGAAATGGGAAATTTCTCGGGCACGGTCGATAAGGTGATCGCTTTGTGGCTCGATGATGATCGGCCGGATAAGCCGTCGAAGTCGCTTGTCGTGCGTGTCCACATCCCGGTGCTCGTTGCCCTCGAACCCAAAACCGTGCGCTGGGAAATCGGCGGAAAGTCCGAACCACAAGTTATCCAGATTCGCATGGCGGAGGGCGAGACGATCCACGTGACCGGCGTGAAGTCATCCTCCACCAGTTTTGCGTTTGATCTCAGGGAGATCGAAAAAGGTCGGCAATACGATCTTGTCGTGACGCCGCTCGCCATCGACACGCCTGGCATGGCGGTGGTTAGGATTGAGACCGACTGCAAAGTGACGCGGCATCGGATCCAACAAGCCTTCGCCGTGGTGGCACGGCCAGCCAAAGTCGCGCCCGCTGCCCAGCCATGAACTCGCTGCTGCAACTTGCCTGCATTGTCGCGATTTCCGGAGTCGCTGCCGGTCTAATTTATGGTGTCCGCGGTGCGCCATCTCGAAATTTTGTTTGCGATCCGGCATCGTTGAAGCCGGATGAAATTTGCTTGGAGCAGGTTCCGATAGACTCCGCGATTTTATGGGTTGATGCGCGGTCCCGGGCGGACTGGCAGCGGAATGGACTTCCCGGTTCGGTGCTGTGGAATTTGGATCCGCGCGAGGACATGCAAGTCTTTGAAGCGGAAGTTGCCATGCGGATTGTAGAAACTCCGCGGGTGATTATCTATTGCGGTGATGAAAATTGTGGAGTGAGTCGCCAAGTTGCCGGACAAATCGAGCGACTTGGAATGGGCGCGGAAGTGAGTGTTTTGAGTGGTGGTTGGCGCGCCCTCAGTGAGGCTGGGCGCATACCGAGTGCGCGCTGAGATCGTCGTGGCAAGGTTCCTCACAAATGATGGGACACTCAACGATCAACTCGTTGAATTTTGATCTAACTTAGCGGTGGGTTTTCACTTCTTGATTGTGATTCTGAATCGATTCTTGGCTCCTGATCCATCCACCGAACTCCGAATGGTGAACCTCAAAGATAGGTTTGTGAAGTGGGTTCCTTATTCTTGCCACTCATCATCCAGTTTAGCTGTGGATGAGAGTATTCTATAAATGTTAAGTGATTTTCGATGAATAAGACATCGCTTGACTGTGTGGGATGGAGTGCGACTTTATGACATGGCAATGGAAAAACTCCGCGATCCCACGCTGTTGGCGGTCTGGCCCGGAATGGGCGGGGTCGCCATTACAGCGGGCTATTACTTGATGGCTAAGCTTGGAATGCATTTGTTGATGGAGTTTCCAGCAACGGATTATTTCGACTTAGAGCAAATCGAGGTGAAGGATGGTTTGATCCAATCCGGTAAGTTGCCGCGCAGTCGGATGTTCCTGTGGAAGGATCCTCATGGGCAGAATGACGTGATTGTTTTTATCGGCGAGGCCCAGCCGCCTGCGCGGGGTGGTGCCTTCTGCACGCGCCTCATCGACTACGCAAAAGAGATGGGTGTGCGCCGTGTCTTTACGTTTGCGGCGATGGCGACTCCGATGCGTCCGGAGCATCGGTCGCGGATTTTTGGAGCGGCGATCGACAAGGCAAGTCTGGCAACCATTCGTCAGCACGAGGTGCAGATTTTGGAGAGCGGCAACATCAATGGTTTGAACGGAGTGTTGCTGGCGATGGCGGCATGCAGTGGCATGTCCGGCGGATGTTTGTTAGGTGGGATACCTCATGTATTCGCACAAATCCCCTTTCCAAAGGCGTCGCTCGCGGTGCTTGAAGTATTCACTGAGATTCTTGGAATTGAGTTGGACTTTAGAGAGCTGCGTTCGCAGGCGACAAAAGTTGAGCATACCTTGACTGATTTCCTCAAACGGATGGAAGAGAGTCTCAATGATCCGCAGTCGGAGCAGGATGAGGGAGAAGTTCAGGAAGAACCGCCGCGGCCGGGGCCTGGGGCGCGTGAAAGACGGCAGGTGGAGGAGCTTTTCACACAGGCCATGGATGATCGGTCGCGGGCTTACACACTCAAGCAGGAGCTGGATCGCTTGGGATTGTTTCATGAATATGAAGATCGATTTTTGGATCTATTCAAGGAGCCTGAATGACGTGTGAATAGGGGATTCCGTGGCGGTGAGGCAATGGCTACCGATGCGCGCAAGGCGGATGACGCGCATATCCAAAAAGTGGGGGTGTGCTAATTTGATAGTGCCTTACAACCTTGGCAAACAGCATGACACTTAAAAATGAAATTACCAAATGGGATCCAATCAGTGAATTGGAAGAATTGCAAAATCGCGTGAAATCATTCCTGACGCGCAAGGGAGATGGATTGTCGCTTTTGAATCTGGGTGAAATGGAGTCGGATTGGACACCCGCGGTGGATGTGTCCGAGGATGATCGAGAGTTCATGATCACGGCGGATCTTCCGGATGTTACGAAGGAGAATGTCCGAGTCTCAGTGGATGAAGATATCCTAACGATTCAGGGTGAGCGTCAACACGAGTCCGAGGAGAAAACGAGGAAGTATCATCGGGTTGAGCGGAGCATCGGAAAGTATGCGCGAAGTTTCCACGTTCCGAAAGGTGTGGATTGTGGGAAGATCGAGGCTCAATTCAAAGCAGGCGTGTTGAAGGTGCATCTTCCGAAAAAAGCGGATTTTGTGCAGCAAGCCCATGACATTCCGGTGAGCTGATTTTGCGGATGCTGTGAGTGAATTGATTCTAAGGCCGCGGTGGTGATTCTGCCGCGGCTTTTTTGCTGAGGTCGGGACAGTCGGCCTTCAGTCGATCCGTGGCTTGGAACCACGTGAGGAATGTTTCGGCGGCGGCTTCTGCATTTAAGATGGGGATTCCGCCAGCGGCGCGGACTTGCTCGGCCTCGCTTTCCTCGAATACGCGGGCGAGGACAGGAACGCCTTTCACGTGTTGAAGAACTTTCAGAGCGTCACTGACGCGGCGCATGGATGCGATCACCAGTTTCGCATTTCTCGCGCCAGCTCGTGTTAGGACATGTTCCTCGGAGCCGTCGCCACGCATGATGGGGACACCCAGGCGGCTGAGTTCACCGCAGACCACAGCGTCATCATCGACGACGAGAATTTCGTGACCCTGAGCGCGAAGAGGTTTGATCGTCCACATGCCGGCAGAGCCAAAGCCAAGGATGAGGATGTGTCCTGAGGGCGGGCGATCCAAGCGAAGGCGTCGGCGAAAAGGGTGTAGGCGTAGGAGGACTTGGGCGACGCGCTCTTGGCCGATGAAAGGGGTGAGAGTCATGGTGATGAGAGTTGTCATCGCCAGAATTTGAAACCCTTCTGCGGAAATGTGTCCGAGGGCAAAGCCGCTGACGCCGAGAAGAAGTGAGAACTCGCTGGTTTGAGCGAGGAGCAGCCCGCTCTCGATCGAAGCGCGCGTGTTTAAGCCGCGCCATTCTGCGAGAGCTGCGACCAAGGGAGGAGTTAGGATGAGGACGATCAAAGAAAACTGGATCGCGGTCCACCAATGTGTGAGTTCGGGGACGCCGACCAATGCCCCGAGCACCACGAAGAAGATTGCTAGGAAAAAAGCACTGAGGGAAGAGAGTTGGCCGCGGACGAGGCCATTTAAGGGGAATGCGGAAAATGCGAAGCCGCCGGCGAAAGCGCCGACGATGGGAGGAAGTCCTAACCAGAATGCGATGCCGACGAAGCAGAACAAGGTGGCGATGAGCCAGAGCAGAAGGCTTTCCTCATCCGGCTTCATGCGCCGCACGAGATTGGGAATGATTTTTTGTTGTGCGAGCCATGCTGTTGCCGCGAGGAGGGCCACCTCCGCTAGGGCGAAGCCCACGGCAGGCAATCCGCCTTCAAAACGCGATAGGGCGACGATTACGACGATGAGAAATGCGTCTTGCAGGAGCAGCACGCCCGTCACTGTTCTGCCAAAGGGCTCAAACATGGCATGGCGCAGTTGCAGTTGGCGAATGACCACCAAGGTCGAGCTGGCGGCGAGTCCGAAGCCGAGGTAGGTCGATTCAATTTCGTCAAACCCGACCCAGTAGGCGGTGAAGAAGCCGATGGCGGCGGAGACCGAGAATTGAATGAGCCCGACCCATGCGACGGTGCGTCCGTGGCGGGCAAAACGTCGTGGGTTGAGCTCCACACCTGAAGAAAAGACGAGGAATACCAAGCCGAACTCGAGCGCCTGCATTGCTACGCCCTGGGCTCCCTCAGCGCCTTCCATTAGAGTGAAGCCCACAGGTAGCAGTCCAAAGACATTGAGAGCCATCCCCGCACCGATCAAGAGCGGGATCGCCGGGAGTTTGAGTGCGCGTGATGCACCGTGGCCGACTGCTGCGGCGAAGAGAAGAAGCGCGAGGAGGTTCATGATTGAATGACCCCCATTTCCCTCAAAAGTTTCACCTGTGCTTTCACTCCATCCACCTTTGGAATCATCAGATAGTCCGCGCCAAGATCGAGAAGATTATCGACCACTGATAGATCGACCACGTGGATGGCGCATGGAATCTTGGCGGCTTGGCAGCGATAGGCGAGAAGGTCGTTTGCATCCTCGATGCGGAGGGCGGAAATTAGCAACTTTGCGTGGTCGATGCCAGCCTCCTGCAAGACGGATAGATACTCTGCATTTCCGAGAAGTTGCTTGCCGGGGAGGCCAAGGAGTTTGACGGGATCCGTGTCGAGAGCTAGGACGGATTCACCGCGTGCGTGCAATTGGATAACCAAATTTCTGCCGAGTGAGTTCATGCCGACGACGATGATGTGGTTTGCTAAATGAGCTTCGTGCGTGGCGATGGCTGCATTTTCCGCATGATTGGATGATTTGAAAATTCTGAAATTCAGCAATCCGCAGCGCTCGCAAAATCGGTGGAGTGCTTCATTGTAGATGATCATGTAAGATGAGATTGCGATCGTAATCAATCCGATGACAGCGGTCATCGCCATGATTTCCGCTCCGATCAATCCGCGGCTCATGCCCATTCCAGCGAAGATGAAGGAAAACTCACTGATTTGCGCGACCGTCACGCTCGTGAGGAAAGAAGTTTTCCGACTGTACCCCATGCGCGTGATGATGATCATGAAGATCAGTGGATTTCCGATCAGGACGAATAGGGAAAGGATGAGAGTGGGTATCAAGTTAGAAGTGGTGCCGCTGGTGTCCATCCGGACTCCGAGCGACACGAAAAAGACGGCGATGAATAAATTCATCAAAGGGTGGACGCGGCGGCGGAGGTCGTCGTTGTAGGGAAGTTGTGCGAGGCTGAGGCCGGCGAGGAATGCGCCGACTTCCAAGGAAAGCCCGAAGGCGTGGGCGGCGAGAACGAGAAGGAAGCACCATGAAAGTGCCCAAATCAGCAGCATTTCCGGGGAGCGTGCGGCCCAGCGGAAAGGGCGTGGCAGGAGGTAGCGTGATGCGAGGAGAGAAAGGAGGAGGAGCATCGTCATGCCGCTGAACGCTTTGGCGAGTCCGATGGTGATTTTTCCGGCGTCGAGTTCTCCGGCTCCGGAAAGTCCAGCGAGGAATGTTAGGATGAAGATCACCACCAAGTCCTGGACGAGGAAAATGCCGACGGCGATTCGTCCGTAAAGGCTGTTCAATTCGCCTTTTTCATCGAGCAACTTCACCACCACCACCGTGCTGCTGAAAGTGAGGGCTGTGGCGAGGAATAGGGCATCCATCAGCGGAAATCCGAGGAGCCAGCAGAGGACGTAGCCACCGGCGGCGGTGAACACCACCTGGCCGATTCCGGCGAGGATTGCGACTTTTCCGACGTCGCGAATTTTTGCGAAGCTCAGTTCCAGACCGACGAGAAAGAGTAACAGTGCGATTCCGGCCTCTGAAATGAGCGTGAGTGCCGGGTTCATCGCCACCCATCCAAGCATGGGACCGATCAAGATCCCGGCTAAAAGATAGACGACGATTGCAGGCATTTTGATCAGGCGCCCGACCATCACCAGCACTGCGGCGGACACCACAATAATGCCGAGGCTTTGGAAGAATAGGGCGTTGATCATACGGCCAAACCATCCGCCGAAGCCGCGCTGTGGATCAATGATAATCGTGTGTCCTCGAGCGAATCCTGGGGATGATTTGTGAATCTTTGATTTTTTGATTTTCGGAGCTGCGGATTTTCGGTTGGATTTGGGAAATGAAGCGTTTGTTGTTCCTTCTCAGTTTTGTAATTTTAGCCATGAATACCATCACCGAAGCCGCAGAGGCCGTTTACCGGCATGTTGTCATTTTGAAATTCAAGGACGATGCACCGCCCGCCGAGGTTGCGAAGATCGAGAAAGCGTTTGTTGCTTTGAAATCCAAGATTGATCTCGTTAGAGACTTGGAGTGGGGAACGAATGAGAGCCCGGAAGGCTTGGATCAAGGGTTCACGCATGTTTATTTCGTGAGCTTTGAGAGCAAGGCAGCCCTTGAGAAATACCTGCCGCATCCGGAGCACACGGCATTCGTCGAGTTGCTCAAGACGCAGATTGATAAAGTTTTGGTTGTGGACTACGTGCCGCGCGCCAAGTGAAGGGAATTGCGATGATTGACTTTCCAGCGCGATGGGTGCGGGGCATCTTTCTGATCGGTTTTGCACCGGCTTTCAGTGTCGGGCAATCGGTTGCGCCGCTGCCAGAGATGCTCGTTCTCGCGGGGCGCTTGGGCGCGGATGGGCAGGGCGCGGCGTTGGCAAGTTGGGGGCGCGAGGAATTGCAGGATCGCGCGCCACGGACCTTGGATGAGTTGTTAGCGAGTGACCCGTCTTTTTCTTTGTATCGGCGGCAAAGTTCGGTGTTTGGAAATCCAACATCGGCCGGTGTTAGTTTGCGAAATACTGGAGCGACTGCGGCGTCGCGGACCTTGGTGTTGTTGGATGGAATTCCTCAGAATGATCCGTTTGGTGGCTGGGTGTATTGGGCGCGTTACGATGCGGCAGCGCTGGATTCCGTGCGGATGGTTGCGTCCGCACGGGCGGCGGTTTGGGGGAACCAGAGTCCAGCGGGGGT
>JBEGOB010000308.1:0-2828 GCA_041182265.1 Verrucomicrobiota bacterium
ACTTTGCTGCAGGCCGCGTGTTTGACGGCATTGGTCAGCGCCTCCTTGACCACGCGGAGGAGTGACAAGCCCGAAAAAACCATGGGTCCGGCCTGACAAAGATCGCTATTTTCCTCGAGCCTGAACTCGATGCCGTGCGCCTCCACGGTCATCTGACCGTAGCTGCGGCACTCGTCGAAAAAATCCGTCCACGACATGTCCCGGGCTTCCAGCACCCCCATCAGGCTGCGGACTTCCGCGCCTCCGTGGGTCGCCATCTGGGTGATCCGCGCGAATCGTTCCCGCTCCGGTTCGGCCGTCGCATCGCGTCGCCCGATCTCGGCGAGGATTGCCAAATTGGCAGTCAGGCCACCGATGCCGTCGTGCAAGTCGCGAATGAGCAATTGTTCTCGGTGGCTTTGCTGTCGCAGTTCCTCGCTGGCCTCGCGTTCCTGCGCGGCAACGCGTTCTTGCGCCGCCAACGCGGCTTGGCGGATTTGGCTGACCCTGTCCGCAATGGCTACCAGAAACAAAGTGGCGCTGATGCAGTAGCCGAAGAGGCCGTAAACCCACGGCAGATAGGGCAGCGGGTGCTTCGCCAAAAAGAACACTCCGCATGTCCAGCAACAGGCCCAAAATATGAACCAAGCTAGCAAATAGGTAGGTGCCACCCGGTCACCGCGCCGCCATGCGAACAAGGCCAGCAACATCGAGCTCAAGCCCATCGCCAGCATGTGCCCGACAAATATCGGATAAGCCGCTCGGTAAGGCAGGCAAATCAATAATACGGCGAAGGGCACCCCCGCCCATTGGATCAGCAAAACGCAACGATCCACACGCGGCATCAGCTTTTTCTGATCAAACAAGTATCGCACAAAAGCGATTATCATGAAAATCGACAACTCGCCGGCGATGATAAGTCCCTGTTTGATGGCAAATATCCCTCCCGGCAGGCCCAACCACTTCCAATAGCCGCTCAGAATCAGATACGCCACCAATGTTCCGCACAGGGAGAGTGCGTAAGACAAAAAACCGGATTCCCTTACCGCACGCCAGAAGCCAAAACTAAGCGCGATGAGCGCCAGCAGGTAGCCCAAACAAGCCATCACGAGCACACGCTGACCGCTGTTTGCCAGAGCCATTGCCCCCACCACACGCAAGGGCAACTGCAGCGATGTTTCCGAACGCACGCGGACAAAGCATTCGGCCTGCTCGCCCGTGGCCAGCGACAATGGGAACACCGGATACAAGGAGCGGGGCCCTTGTGCGGTAGCTGCCACCGCATTGCCCGCCACCCACTTGTCAACGCGGCCTGAGCTGCGTATCAGGTGGAACTCCACGCTGTCCATGCGTGATGTCATCAGTTCCACGAGCCACTCGCGAGGGTTCGTGCCGCCGTGCCGCAGCTCAAACCGCAACCATACCGCGTCCGTCGTGAAACCCAGCGCCGGTCGCCGCCCGGTGACTGGTGCAAAACCGCCTTTGGCCCACACTTGCCTTACCTCTTCCAAGCCCATGCGCCCGCTGGGATCATGAAAAAGCGAGAGATACGGCGCCAGTTCGACCTTCGTCGTATTCTCTTGCATGGTCAGTGTCCCCGCGCCGCTGCTAACGCACGTCATCCAGAGCCATAGCGACCACACGCAGAGCAGCTTGCGTCCTAAGTTCAGGCGCAATTCTTGCCAGGATGAATGTCTGTTTCGTTGCATGCGGGGCTTGTCTCGCCATCGCTACCAAGCGCCCGTTCAAGTTCGCGCCCACAGCTAACGACTAGCTGCAACCCGATTTCCCGGATTGTCGAGCCCGCAATGAATCTGCTGCGGCCCGCTGCCTAGAACTACCCATTTTTACCCATCTCGACCGTAGACAGGTGATGATGCGGTCGGTTTCACTTGAGAGGTTTCATGCGAAGCCCCGACCGGGGGCTCGCATGCCACCTCACTCGAACAATCGAACCAAATAGCATCATGAAGATGACGTTGATCCGCCGGAAACGCTGATCGTTCATTTCAACTCGCATTCGATTTCAAGGTGGGAAATCCGCCATCATGCCCATGTCTAACGATCTGACCACGCTTCCGTCCGCCGCCACAAACTCCCGTAAAGTCCTGCTCATCGGCTGGGACGCGGCGGACTGGAAAGTCATCCATCCACTGCTAGACGCCGGGAAAATGCCGCATCTCGCGCGCTTCCTCGAACAGGGCGTCATGGGCAACATCGCCACCCTCCAGCCCGCGCTCAGCCCAACGCTGTGGACCTCCATCGCCACCGGCAAGCGCCCCTACAAGCACGGCATCCTCGGCTTTTCCGAACCGGATCCCGTCACTGGCGGCATCCGCCCGATCACCAATCTCTCGCGCAAGACCAAGGCGGTCTGGAATATCCTCAACCAAGAGGGCAAAAACACCATCACCGTCGGCTGGTGGCCTTCCAATCCCGCCGAACCGCTCAGCCACGGCGTGATGGTTTCTGACGACTACCAGAAAACCAGCGGCCATGTCTACGACCCGGAAAAATGGCCGATCAAGCCGGAAACCATCCACCCCGAGCGACTCGTCCGCCATCTCAAGGACCTGCGTTTTCACCCGGCGGAACTGACCGAGGACGACCTGCTGCCTTTCCTGCCTGGACTTAAAGGCATGTCCCGCGAGGATCTTGATAAGGTGGAAAAAGACCCGCGCGTTCAGTCGCTGGCCAAAATCATCGCCGACTGCACCAGCGTCCACTCCGCCGCCACCGCCCTGATCCAGAACGAGCCGTGGGACCTGATGTGCGTCTATTACGACGCGATCGACCACTTCGGTCACGCGTTCATGAAATACCACCCGCCGCAGCGCCCGCAGGTGAAC
>JBEGOB010000309.1:0-3279 GCA_041182265.1 Verrucomicrobiota bacterium
GCGCTGCTTCTTATGGGGAAACCGGCCGAGGCGCTGAAACTACTCGAACCCGTGATGGCGGAGCATCAAGTGACCGCAAAAATTCCTGGGAACTTTTGGTTGGAGGCAGCTCGCGCAGCCCTCATTGCGCACGCTGTTGAGGGAAATGCCTCGAAGTCGATGGAAATTGGTAAAGAAATTTCCGATGCCACCCCAACTCCTGGCAATGATCCTTACATTGCCCTTGGCAAGGCTTTGTCTCTTCCGACCACTACGAAGGCAGAAGAAATCGAGACGGCATTTCGCGATTTGACGACGGATAATTTGCCTGCCGATCTTTGCGCGTATGCCTCGATCTATCGTGGAAATCTGCTTAAGTCTTTGAAACGTGATGCGGAGGCCTTGGAAGCCTATCTCAGCGTTCCATGTTTGTTTCCTTCGGGCGGCATGATTTTGAACGCTGTTGCGGAACTCAATGCCGCTGAATTTCTCACTGCGATGGGCCGACGCGAGGAAGCTGTCGCCTTGCTGACATCTTCGATGCGGGAAGCCGCGGGAACTCTAGTTGCCACGGAAGCGAATAAGCGTCTTGAAAGCCTCAAATAAACTGCTCAATCTTTTTTCAACCGTCATCTCAATACCTACTCCATGAAAAACACCATCCAAGCGGCATTGTATGCAGCCCTTCTCTTTCTCCCAGTGACCGTATTTGCTGCGGCTCCTGCGGCAGGCAGTGTGAAGGAAACAACTCTGATTGATACATATTTCGAAGGTGGATGGGTCATGCATATTCTGCTGGTCTGTTCGATTGCGATGGTCTGGCTAATCATCGATATCTGGTTGCGTACGAATACCCCGAAAATGACTCCGACTGAGGACGTCACCGCGGCTCAAGATCTTTTCCGTGCAGGTGATTATCTTGGGGCATACCAAGCGATGAAGGCGAGCTTCAGCCCATTTGCTGAGGTTGTGCGTGCCGGACTGGGCTCTGTGGGTTATGGCAAGGACGCAACAGAGGATGCGATCTATGCAACAGTTGAAAAGGTCACCTCCACCCTGCAAACCCGGATCAACTACTTGTCGGTTATTGGAGTTTGTGCTCCGATGATTGGTCTGTTGGGAACGGTCGGCGGTATGAAAGGGGCCTTCGGAAGCTTGGGCGGTGCAGGTCTCAGCAGCGGTGTGGGTGAGCTTGCCGGTCACATTGGTGAGGTGCTTGTCGCTACAGCCTCTGGTTTGCTTGTGGCCATTCCCGCTTTCATTGCCTTCTACTTCCTTCGCAATAAACTCCAAGGTGCGGTGCATCACCTGCATGAAGTCTCTGAGCAACTTTTCCGTAATGCGCCTTACGAATACCTCAAGGATGCAGACGTCGGTCAGGAAGAGACTTATGCTGCGCTGCCGACTTGGGTACAAGCCCCAGAAGGCTGAGTTCCGCCAAGCCTTTTAAACAACTTTTAACGAACTGATCTTATGGCCGGTGGAGGTGGAGGAGGAGACGGGGAACCTGAGTTCCAGATTGCTCCCATGATCGACGTGCTGCTGGTGCTGCTTGTTTTCTTTGTCATGATTACCTCGGCTGAGGTTCTCAAAGTCGACAAAGCACTCACGCTGCCCGTCTCGCCAAACGCGAAGAAGCGTGAGGCGGAAATGGCCAAGCATGAAATGGCGGTGAACTTGCGGTTTGATTCCGCCACGAACAAGGGTGTCCTTGTGGTGGATGATCAGATCTACAATAACTGGTCTGATTTGGTGCCGTTTCTGAAAGATCGTCGCGTGCGCGACGAGAAGCTGCGCATTGTCGTCCGCGGTGATGCCAATGTGCCGGCTGGTGAAATCCAGCGCGTTATGAACCTGATCGGTGAGGCCGGAATTGCCGACATCGCCTTTGCCTCATCCAACAAGTGATACGCCCATGAGAAAAAGACACAACCGCCGCAAAAGAGAGTCTGCGGAAGTCAATCTAGGCTTCCAAATTGCTCCGATGATTGACGTGGTTTTCGTCATTCTGCTGTTCTTCATCATGCAGGCGAGCGAGATCCAAGTGGAGAATTCCCATGTGACGAAGTTGCCGGGCACGGAGTCCACGGAAACAGACACTCCTCTGCCGGATGAAATTGCGGTGCGCATCGAGGATGACGGACAAGTCTATCTCAACGATGATCCACTCGACAGTGCGACGGCGAAGAATTTGCCGGAGTTTGCCGGGAGTTTGAACCAGCTTCGTGAAAGCAGCGAGGCTTCGAAATCTGAGGTTCTTGTGACGATTTATGCCAATGAGCTTGCGCGTTACGAAAGGGTGGTTGACGTTCTCGATGCTTTGACCCGTGCAAGGATCACAAACGTCAGTTTCCAAGCAGGAAGTCCTGAATGATTTTGTTTTTCCGTTATTCCAAATCCCCAAATTAATCCGACCATGGAACTTTACGATAGCGAAGGAAATCTCATCCACGTTGAAAAACGCAAAATGAGTTGGTGGGAAAAAATCGGTGGCGGATCTTTGTTGATTGCGACGGTATTTCACGCAATCCTGCTAGTTGCCGGTGCTTTCTGGGTATTTCAAATTATTCAAGAACCGGAAAAAAAGGTCGATTTCATGCCTCCTGGAGGTGGTGGTGGTGAGCGTGGTGCGCAGCATCAAGTGCAGCAAAAGCGCATGGCGCAAATCACGCCGACGAACAATGTGAAGAGGGTTTTCGCGGAGGGCGCGCAGGCAAGTTATTCGATACCGGATCAAGGAGATCAATTCGGTGAAATGTCTGCGTTGAGCTCGCTCAGCGGTGGTGGAATGTCAGGCGGTTTAGGCGGTTCTGGAACGGGTGGCGGCTTTGGCCGCGGAGATGGTGGTGCCGGTGGCGGCCTCGGAATGGGCGGCGGCGCTGGCAAACTTTTTGGGTTGATCCCTGAAACCATGAGAAAGCGCTGTTCGAAGGAGGACCGGCTTCAGCGTCTCGCGGAAAACGGTGGCACACCCGCCTGTGAGGAAGCTGTGACGAAGTCGCTCCGTTGGATGAAGAGCATGCAGAATTCCGATGGATCGTGGGGACAAACTCACAAGGTCGCCATGACGGGTTTGGTGCTCCTCTCCTACTTCGGTCATTGTGAAACACCTGCCTCCGATGAGTTTGGTGACTCATGCATGAAAGGAATTGTTTACTTGGCGGATATCGGCATGAAAAATGACGGAAAGTTAGCCACGAAGTTCACGGGTAACGGATGGTGCTACGAGCACGGAATTGCAACTTATGCGTTAGGTGAAGCATACACCTTCTGCAAGGAGTTGAAAATTGAGATTCCGGG
>JBEGOB010000310.1:0-6565 GCA_041182265.1 Verrucomicrobiota bacterium
AGATAACCGAATGCACCTTTCAAAAAAAGCTGAATACGCGCTGAGAGCGACCATCCACCTCGGGATTGCGGCCGAGGTGGGGCGAGCCACCGTCTCAGGCGCGGAGCTTGCGGAAGCCAACCGTCTTCCCCTGAAATTTGTCGAACGCATCTTGCAGGAACTTCGGGAAGCTAAACTCGTCGAAACCCATCGCGGGAAATTCGGCGGTTACTCTCTCGCTAAGCCTGCGGACCAAATCGGCATCGGTGAATTGGTGCGCCTCATGGACGGACGTTTGGCGCCGATTTGCTGCGCCAGCGAAAACGCATACCAAGCCTGCACCTGCCCTGATGAAGAACATTGCGGTCTCCGCATGGTCATGATCGATGTGCGCAATGCGATTGCGAACATTCTAGACCGCTACACCGTCGCGCAAGTCGTCGAGGTCACGCTGCGGAAAATGCGCCGCGATGGAGTGCCCCCACCGTTCACCACGGCAGATATGTTAGAATCTGCCTTGATCGCGCCCAAACGTAAAGCCGACCCCGCCGATGGATTTCTAGCCGGCCTCTCACAACTCGCAACTCACACCCGCACTCCCGATGAATACGATCACCCCTGAGCGCTCTTCAGCAGACGGCCCCAAAGCGGATTGGCTCGAAGTCGTTCGCCAGAATGTGGCCAATCTCCGCTTCGGCTCAGTTCACATCACGGTCCATGACGGTCGCGTGACTCAAGTCGAAAGCCTTGAAAAAACCCGCTTTATCGCTCCAAGCGATGAAGCCGGGCCTGGCAAAAAATAAAATTTCAGCGGGTTTCATCCCGCACCCACGCATCAAGAGACCGACCGGACCACCGGAGGAATCGAACAGTGCGAGACTCATCCCTTCGTAATCCACGACGGGAGTCCCGCCTGCTCATCCTCCGCAATCTGGCGGTCTCTTTTTTGTGTTCCGATCCATCTCTCTCCATCCACCGCACCCGCGGGGAGCCCTAAACAAACCTGCAGAAGCTCACCGGAAAACCGGACGCAGACGCTCCGCAGACAACCATGAAAACAACAAAATACCAAAGCATCACCACGCCACTATTCGTCCTAACTTTATCATCATCCCTTGCCAGTGGATTGGACACCACGGAATTTATCGAACCTAACGCCTTCGAAAAATTTTGGGAGCACACCCATCTCTACAAGGATGATTTAAATCCAATCCTCCAAGAATTTAAACTTCGCGGACGCTACCAAGGACAATACTGGGATGTTGACAATGCCACTGGCGACCAAAGCAACTGGGAAGACCGCCGCTCACGCTTCGGCTTCGATGCCAAATTGTTTGAGAAAAAAATCGAAATTCGAGCTGATTTTCAAAGCAATGATCAATTCACGGATTTCTACGACGGCTTGGTGGATGCCTACCTTCGCTGGAAACCGAATGCATCCATAAGCATCACCGCCGGTAAAACCAAACCCTTGATCGGACACGCCGATTGGCTGGAATCCACGAACTCACAAGCCACCTTCGAGCGCTCTCAAATCTTCAACCAACTTGGCGTCAACCGTGCCACTGGACTCACCGCAGAAGGAACGCGGGACCTGCTCTCTTGGCGTGCTGGAATCTATTCAAACGACACGCCATCCACCACCGCAGGCACCGGATCTTTCGGCGAGGGTGAGTTTGGCGACTTCAACGGCGGAGTCTCCACAAGCATCGGCGCGGGATACGATTTCAAACATCTTCTCAATCTTGAAAAGGCGGATTTTCGCCTCGACTGGCTCCACAGCGAACGCGAACCGGGAGATTCAGTCTTGGGAAAATATGACGACATCGCCTCAGCAACTTTCTCGATCAAAAAAGGCTACGCAGCGCTTGTCATCGAGGGTTTCGCCGCAAGTGGCGGAAGCTTGAAGCAGAGTGATTCCGTGGGCTTCTACATTCAACCGACGTATGATATTCTTGCAAAGAAAGTCCAACTTGTCGGCCGTTATTCCTATGCGACGTCCGAGAGCCCGCAAGGCATCAGCGGCCAGTCCCGCTACGAACGCAAAGTTGCGGACGCCCAAGGACTTGGTGATACCTATCACTCGATTTACGGCGGCGCACAATACTTCATTCACGGAGATAAACTTAAACTCATGGCCGGTGGCGAATGGTCTCGTCTTCAAAATGGCGACACGGATTCTTACAATGGATTCACCTGGCTCAGCGGTATCCGCCTCTCTTTCTAACGAACAACAAGCTATTTCAAACGTATTATGAAAACATTCAAAACACTCGTTCTCATTTCATCACTCATCACCAGCAATCTCTTCGCAGATGAATTGCTCAATGTTTCCTACGATCCAACACGCGAGTTCTACCGGGACTTCAACGCCTCATTTGCCAAAGTCTGGAAGCAAAAAACCGGCAAGAATCTCGTTGTGAAACAATCTCACGGTGGCTCAGGCAAACAAGCCCGCTCGGTCATCGACGGACTCAGTGCGGACGTCGTCACCTTGGCGCTTTCCGGGGATATTGACGTCATCGCCCGGCAGGCGAATTTGCTGCCGAAAGACTGGCAGGCGAAGCTTCCCGAGAACAGTTCGCCTTACACATCCACCATCGTTTTCGTCGTCCGCAAAGGAAATCCCAAAGGCGTCGCCGATTGGAATGATCTCGTGAAACCTGGAATCAAGGTGATCACTCCCAATCCAAAGACTTCTGGGGGTGCGCGTTGGAACTACCTTGCGGCATGGGCCTACGCCGACCGCAAGTTCGAAGGCAATGAATCCAAGGTGAAGGAATTCATCGGAGCGCTCTTTAAAAACGTGCCTGTTCTCGATACAGGAGCCCGCGGCTCCACCACCACCTTCGCCCAACGAGGCATTGGTGATGTGTTGTTATCCTGGGAAAATGAAGCGCATCTGATCGAAAAGGAATTTCCTGGAAAAACCCAGATTGTGATTCCATCCATCAGTATTCTTGCTGAGCCACCCGTTGCGGTTGTTGAGAAAAACGCGAAAAAGCATGGCACGGAGGAATTGGCGCAAGCTTACCTCGCTCATCTATACACTGCGGAAGCGCAGGATATTGCAGGTCGGCACTTCTACCGTCCGCGTGATGCCAAGGCTCTCGCAAAATGGGCGAAAAATTTCCCGAAAATCAATCTCGTCTCGATTGACCGTGACTTTGGAGGTTGGACGAAAGCCCAACAAAAACACTTCGACGACGGTGGGACGTTTGATCAAGTTTACAAAGCACGCTGAGCCTCTCCGTCCACTTGGAATTCACGCACCCAGCTTATGGCAAAAAGACACATCATTCCTGGCTTCGGGCTCACGCTTGGGTTCACGGTTAGCTATCTGGGATTGATCATTCTCCTACCACTGGCGGCCTTGTTCATCAAGGCCGCCGGCTTGGGCTGGGCGGAATGGTGGTCTCTTCTAACATCACCCCGAGTGATCGAAGCAAGTAAACTGACCTTCGGTGCGAGTGCCGCAGCCGCAACGTTGAGTGTGATTCTCGGGCTGCTTGTCAGCTGGGTGCTGGTGCGCTATCACTTTCCCGGGAGAAGATTGCTCGATGCGATGGTGGATCTTCCCTTTGCCCTGCCGACTGCGGTGGCCGGCATCACGCTGACGCAAATTTATGCTCCTAACGGGTGGCTTGGTCGGCATATCGCGAGCTTCGCTGGGTGGCTCAACCTCAAGCTGGAACCCGGTGGCTGGATTGGCGGAAAACTTGAGGAGTTCGCGACGACGGGCGCGGCATACAGCCCCATGGGTGTCTTCATCGCACTGACTTTCATTGGATTTCCATTTGTGGTGCGCACACTGCAACCCGTGATGGAAGACCTTGGCGGTGAAATTGAGGAAGCTGCCGCAACACTGGGTGCAAACCGCTGGACGATTTTCCGAAAGGTGATTTTTCCGCTACTCGTCCCGGCGCTCATTACGGGCTTCGCTCTCGCTTTTGCCCGGGCGATTGGTGAATATGGCTCGGTCATCTTCATTTCGGGAAATCTGCCGATGAAAACAGAAATCCTGCCTTTGCTCATCGTCGCACAACTTGAGCAATACCGTTACGGCGCTGCGGCCGTCATCGCATCCGCCATGCTGATCGTATCCTTTTTCCTGCTGTTTCTCATCAACCTCCTCCAACGCCGGATCGACTGGCAAAACCGCTGATTTTATGGCTTTTCAAGCAACCCAAACCGAGTCTCCTTTCGTTCGTGCTTGCCTCATTGGGCTCGCCGTTTTCGTGCTATGCTTGTTTCTATTGCTTCCGCTTGCGGCAGTTTTTGTCGAAGCGTTCCGGCGTGGCGGCGAGGTTTTTTTCGCCTCGTTGCATGATGATGCGGCACTCTCGGCGATCAAGCTCACGCTCATCGCTGCTGCGGTTGCGGTCCCTCTCAACACTCTTTTCGGGGTCTCTGCCGCTTGGTTGGTCACGAAATTTCAGTTCAAGGGGCGGGCCTTCTTGCTCTCTTTGATAGATCTTCCATTCGCGGTTTCTCCAGTGATTGCTGGACTTGTTTGGGTGATGCTTTTCGGCGCGCAGGGGTGGTTTGGGCCGTGGCTTGCAGAACGGGATATTCAGATCATTTTCGCACTTCCGGGAATTATCATTGCGACGATTTTTGTGACATGTCCATTTGTTGCGCGCGAATTGATCCCGCTGATGGAGTCGCAGGGAAGTGACCAAGAAGAAGCGGCGGTCACGCTTGGCGCGAGTGGTTGGCAAATTTTCAGACGTGTCACCCTACCTAACATCAAGTGGGGTTTGCTTTACGGCGTGCTCCTTTGCAATGCCCGGGCGATGGGCGAATTCGGCGCGGTTTCCGTGGTCTCTGGTCATATCCGAGGTGAGACAAACACGCTGCCTCTCCACATTGAGGTGCTCTACAATGAGTATCAATTCAGTGCCGCATTCGCTTGCGCCACACTGCTTGCCCTACTCGCGCTCGCCACTCTCGCTATCAAGCGCGTTGTCGAGAAATTGACCGCTGATTCTTCTCACAACTAACTCTGAAGTGCCCAATTCAAAATCTTAGATTCCCATGTCCATCTCGATCCGATCAATCAATAAAACCTTCGGCACCTACACCGCCTTGGAGAATATTTCTCTGGAAGTTCCGAATGGTTCCCTCACGGCTCTGCTAGGTCCTTCTGGGTAAGGCAAGACCACCTTGCTCCGCATTGTCGCTGGCCTTGAATTTGCAGATTCAGGAAGCGGTGAAATTGCGTTTCATGGTGAGGACGTGAGTGATACACCGGCGGGCAAGCGCGGGGTTGGCTTTGTATTTCAGCACTATGCGCTCTTTCGTCACATGACTCTTGCGGAGAATATCGCCTTCGGTCTTTCTATCTTGCCGCGCGCGCAGAGGCCTCTGAAGGCGGATCTTGAGGATCGCGTCGCGGAACTTTTGAAGTTGGTGAAACTTGAGGGACTCGGCGCGCGCCGGCCACACGAAATTTCTGGCGGCCAGCGGCAACGCGTTGCTCTGGCACGCGCGCTCGCCATCCGGCCGAAAGTTCTCTTGCTGGATGAACCCTTTGGTGCACTTGACGCGCAAGTTCGCAAGGAACTGCGGCGCTGGCTAAGGCAGTTTCATGATGAAATCGGGCTCACCACGCTGTTCGTCACCCACGACCAGGAAGAGGCATTGGAACTTGCGGATCAGGTCGTGGTGATGCGCAACGCGCGCATCGAACAAGTCGGTGTCCCTCAGGAGATTTATGATCACCCACGGAGTCCTTTTGTTTACGAGTTTCTTGGCAATGTGAATAAGCTGACCAATGCCACAGGTGAGACGATTTATGTGCGTCCCCATGAAGTCGAGGTGCTTTTCGCCGCGGAGCAAAACCCGCAGACGGATCGCATCGGCCGCGTCCAGCATCTGTTTTCCGCTGGACCGATTGCAACGCTAACTGTCCGCTTGAATCAGGGACAATTTGTGGATGTTGAAATTTCTCGCAAACAATTGGAGGAGCTTGGCCTGAGTGTGGGCGATGAAATCGCGGTGCGCGCGAAGCTGGGAACGGCGGTGGTTTTCTAAGCTCCGAGCAGTTGATTCTTTACGGCGGACGCGCTTAGAGCTTATGCATTTGAGTCATGGCGTTTTTGAAAATGACAAGGCAGGGCTCAAGAGCGGGCTTCTGGCGATGGGTGCTGTGCCTTCTTGCTGGCCTTGGGTTGCGCGCTGCTGCGGATTCCGATTTTGCCACAATCTATCAGAATGAGCGCAATCCGCTGCTCCAGGAGTTGAAACTTCGCGGGCGCTACCATGGCCAATTTTGGAGCGTGGAGGCGGACCGGGACCGGGACCGGGAAAGCGATTGGGAAGACCGGAGATCACGCTTCGGATTCGATGCGAAATTTTTTCAGAAGGCGCTCGCGCTTCGGCTCGATTTCAAGAGCAATGATGGATTTAAGGACGCTTACGACGGCTTGGTGGATGCAAATTTACGCTGGAAAATTGACGAGGGATTGCAGCTAAGCGCTGGCAAGATGCAGCCGCGGATCGGCGAGTATGACTGGCTGCAATCGAGCAACGCGCAGCCAACCTTCGAGAGCTCGCATGTTTTCAATCAACTGGGAATCGAGCG
>JBEGOB010000311.1:0-2707 GCA_041182265.1 Verrucomicrobiota bacterium
ACCTTCCGATACAACAGCAGCGCCGCCCAGACGCTCGATGGAGCCATCAGCGGCGCGGGCACACTGATGAAAAACGCCAGCAGCACGCTGACTCTCGGCGGGACGAATCCTTCGTTTTCCGGCGCCATCGAGATCAATGCAGGCACGCTCAACCTTGCGAACACTGGCGCGCTTGGGTCGGCCGCTTCGATCTCGATCGCGGGCGGCGCGACCCTCGCTTCCCAGACCACCGGTCTATCCATTGCGGTGCCTATCACCCTCGGTGCCAGTGTCGCCACCTCCACGATTTCCTTCGGCCGCAACTCCCCCGATCAGGGCACATTCAGCTTGAACGAATCCATCAGCGGCAGTGCCAACCTCACCTTCACCACTCCTAACGTGAACAGCAGCGGCAACCTGCAAACCATCTTCCTCGGCTCGGCTAACAACTATGCTGGCAATACCACCATCACCACTGGAAACTCTGGCAACGCCCTGAGTGTCAAAGCCACCTACGCCGATGTCCTACCCGCCACCACCGTTCTCACCCTCAATGGCGGCAGCGGCACGGGCAGCGGTCGCACTGTCACTTTCGATCTCAACGGCTTTGACCAAACCATCGCCGGGCTGACTAACAACATCAGCACCCTCACCGCGAGAAACCAACGCATCAACAACAGTTCAGCAGACCGTGCCACGCTCACTATTCAAAACAGCGCGGACTTCACCTTCGGCGGCACGGGCATCTCCTCCACCTACCAAAGCAAACCCGTCAACCCAACGGCACAGATCACCGGCAATCTCGACCTAATCAAAATGGGCCCCGGCAAGTTCACCCTTGCCGCCGGAGCAGGCAACACGTTCAGCGGCACCACCACCGTGCTTGAAGGCATCCTCAGTCTCGGCCATCCCACCTCCCTGCAAAACAGCCCGTTCGACACCCTCGGCAGCGTGACGGGCGATTCCGCAAACGGCCTGCAAACCACCGTCAGCACCCTCACTCTCGGCGGTCTCGTCGGCGACAAAAACCTCGCTGCGATCTTCACCACCGGCACCTATTCAAACCTAGCTACGCTCACACTCAATCCCGGCGCAGGTGCTGCATTTGATTACTCCGGTATCATCGCCGATGGCACCGCGGGAATGACCCTCATCAAAACCGGTGCCGGCACGCAGACCCTTGCCGGACCTAACACCTACACAGGAGCAACCACCGTCAGCGCTGGAACATTGGCCCTCGGAGCAAATCATGTCCTGCCCGATGCCACTTCACTCTCCATCGGCAATGCGACTCTAAATGTAGCCACCTTCACCAACACCGCCGGAACCCTTGACATCACCGGCACAGCCACACTCCAACTCGACGTCGGAGCCGCGCTTGCCTTCGTCGATAGCAGTGCCATCCATTGGACCGGCGGCACGCTCAACCTCATAGGTAGCTTCGTCTCCGGCAGTTCGCTGCGCTTTGGAAGCACCAGCGACGGACTCACACCCGACCAACTCGCCCAGATCACGCTCAATGGAGCTCCCGCAAGCTTCTCTCTGAATGCCAGTGGATATCTGGTCCAAAGTGCTTATGCCGCTTGGAAATCCGTCAACGCCCCGAATACCGGCAGTGATCCCAACGCCGACGAGGATGGCGATGGCGTGGCTAACGGTGTCGAATACGTGCTCGGCGGCACGATCAGTTCCAATGATCTTCCTTGGCTCCCTCAAGTCTCCACCGCGGGAGGACATAGTTTTTTCACCTTCGTCCGCGATCAGAAATCCATCGATGGAATCACCACGGTTGACATCCAAGTGGGAGAAATTCTCGCCGACTGGACCACCCACTACCCCGTGCCTGCCACGGCGGTTGAGGCCGAGTCAGGCGTGACCGTTCAAAAAGACATCCCCGTCGCAGGCAAAGACACTATCACTCTCAGCCTACCGGTTTCCAGCCTAACGAAATTCGCCCGTCTCAAGGTCGTCCCTTGATCCCGGTTTCATCACCCGTTCGGGGGAGCGTTTTCACCCGATCATGGGATAGACGGCACACCGCCTCATGCTACGTATACAGCAATAGAATCCTCATTTCACGCACTCTCCAATATTCCCTGCAAAATCCATGAACATCATCAAACCCAGTCGCACCTCCATCCTCACCATCGCACTTGGGGCGATGATCCCGGCCGCTCTGCATGCAGCCACCACCCACACCATCGACTTCGACTCGTCGGCCGACGCACCTACCTCGACGGTAACAGTCTCCACCAGTCCCGCGTTGGCCGTGTCCGGCGGCCTGCTAACCGGAGTCGCATCCTCCGGAGATCCCCGCCTCATCTGGAATACGGCCACCGTTTCCAGCACCCCCATCGTCAGCAAACTGGAGACCGAAACTTGGACCACGATCATCTTCCACGTGCGCGAAACCGCCGATCCCCTGACACCCGGCACAGTGGAGAATAGCTTCAATGCCACAGGTTTAGTGATCCAATTGAACAGTAACAACAGCGCTACCGCTGCCACGACCATCTCCACCACAACGCTCTACTCCGCCAGCACGATCGGCGTAGATGGCTTCTTCACCGTCACCGCAGACATCTCACGCTTTCTGGCACACGACAGCCGCTATTTCCGTTTGGACCCGATCGGTGGCACGGATGCCACAAACAATCGGTTCGAAGTCGATTTCATTCAAATCAATGCAGTTCCAGAACCTTCGGCGATGCTGCTAGGCTCGCTCGGC
>JBEGOB010000312.1:0-4887 GCA_041182265.1 Verrucomicrobiota bacterium
GTAGAATCATAATGCGTGCTGGGTGCGCCAAGGCCTTGGCGAACGCCGCCAAATTAACAAGAGTTGGGTCAAAAACTTCAAGTTTTGCGAGAGGCATATATTTCATATCTCAAATATAAAATTTTTTGTCAAAGAGAAATTGGCTGCTTCTGCTTCTGCTTCTGCTTCTGCTTCTGCTTCTGCTTCTGCTTCTGCTTGCGAGTGCCTGTGACAGATTTTGCGGAGCTTCGTCATGATGGGTGAGTCCTGTCGGCCGAATCTCGCTGCCCAATGCCTTGGGTGCATTCAGTGATTGATTTGGACGGCATCGTGGATTCGGTTTCGCATGTCGCCGCGCGCAAGTGATGGCAGCTGGCTACTTTTGTCGTTTTTGCCACGGCCCTCGTTCTGTTCCTTCGGGGCATGGTGAATGATACCCGTGATGACTGAGACACGAAAAAGTGCGGTGATTTCCGGAGTGAAATGGGGCATTTCCTCACCAGTCTGCATGAAGGAAAGGCGAGCGATACCCAGCGTTGCGAGATCGCTCGCGGGAGTGGGTATGGCGGAAAGGGTGAATTCGGGCTTTCCCGGTGACCGCGTCTCGGGAAGACTGTTGGCCATTCATGACTGTTGAAATGTTTCATCCTCCGACTGGCCTGCAGCGCTGGCGGCAAGAGCGGGAGCGCTTGGAAGCTGCACTGGGTGAGCGTCTTACGCTGGATGCGCTGACTGGCGCGCATGGCTTGGTGGGGCGGGAGGCTTGGCAGGATGACGCCGGGTCTGCGGCTGGATGGTTGATCGCCCAGCGGAAAAGGGGGCATCGGCACTCGGTGGATGACGTGCTCACGGCATGGTATGCGCTGCAAGTCTCGCCACCGGTGGCGACCCATCTTGATCTCGGCACGGGCATTGGCACCGTTGGGTTGCTCACCCTATGGGGCATGGGGCAGGAGGCTCGGTTGACTTGTGTGGAAGCGCAGGAAATCAGTTATCGGCTGCTTCAGGCGAACCTTGAGTTCAATGATCTGCGGCAGCGGGTGGATAGTTCGTTAGGTGATCTTCGTGAGTTGGCGTTGGATCAAAAATTTCCGTTGATCACGGGGAGCCCGCCGTATTTTCCGAGTGGTTCCGGTGTGATTCCTCAGGATTTGCAAAAGGCGCACGCGCGTTTCGAGTTGCGTGGGGATGTTGGAGATTACAGCAAAGCGGCGTTCCGGCATCTTGCGCCTGGCGGGTGGTTTATTGTTTGTTTTCCGACGCCGCAGAAACAGCGTGCCATCGCAAGCATTGAGGCGGCGGGCCTTCGGGTGGCCTATTTGCGAGATGTGATTCCGCGTGAAACACTGCCGCCCTTGATCACGCTTTTCGCCTGCTGCCTGCCGCAGGATTTTGGGGGTGAGACGTGCACGGAGGAGGTTTTGACGGTGCGTCTTGCGAGTGGCCAGTTGACGGAAGAGATGGCTGCCGTTCGGCGCTCTTTTGGATTTGATGCGGGAGAAACCGGCAAGTGATGGTGCTTGAAGTTCTCTATCAGGACGAGTTTTTGGTGGCGATCGATAAGCCAGCTGGGATGCTCGTGCACCCGGGGAGCGGAGGTGAAGGGGCGGAATGGATTGTGATGAAGTGTTTACGCGATCAGCTTGGGCGTCAGGTTTTCCCAGTTCATCGGTTGGATCGTCCGACATCGGGCGTCCTGTTATTCGCCCTTGATAAGCAGACGGCCGGGTTCACTCAGCAGGCCTTCGAGCAGAGGAAAGTTTTGAAGATTTATCATGCCGTTGTGGAGGGGATTTCTCCGCAACGGTGGTTGTGTGAGACGCCGTTGAAAAGCCATCCAGAGGGTGCTCCACAAGCGGCGGCGACGCGCTTTGAACGCTTGGGGGTGGCGGTGGTTTCGGGTGAGGTGGTGCGTGATTTTTCGTTGCTTGAGGCGACTCCGGAGACGGGGCGGTTTCACCAGATCCGGCGTCATCTTTTGGAAGCGGGATTGCCGATTGTGGGCGATTTCCGTTATGCCGGGCAGGATCTGAGCTACGAGCTCGGGGAGTTTCTTGGGACTGGCACTCGGATGTTGTTGCAGTCGAAAGTCCTTGATTTGGAGCATCCTCGCGCGCATTTCCGCTTGCGGATTGAAGCACCGGAGGATGTGGATTTTCGCAAGGTTTTCCCGGATGTCTATTCAGTGTTGTGACTTGCCGCGAAGCTTTTGGATGCAGCGGAAAATGATGAGAACGAGAGTGCCTGAGATGAGGCCGCAGAGGCCATCTAGCAGAGACGGGATGATTGGCGCGACCCACCCGGTATTGGCGGAGATCGCTTCGATGGTGTGATGGAGCCATGGGATCCCGTGGGTGACGATGCCTCCGCCGACAAGGAACATGGCGGCGGTTCCTAGAATGGAGAGCGACTTCATCAGGAACGGTGCTGTCCAGAGGATGGCGCGGCCAAGGTGTTGTTGAAGCGCGCCGCGTCTTTGGGTGAGGAAGAGTCCGGCGTCGTCGAGTTTTACAATTCCTGCAACCAGGCCGTAAACACCGATGGTCATCACGACCGAAATGGTGGAAAGCACGAGCAACTGTCGCGTAAAGTCTTGTCCGGCGACGGTTCCGAGTGTGATGGCGATAATCTCAGCGGAGAGGACAAAATCGGTGCGAATGGCTCCTTTGATTTTCTCCGCTTCCGTCTCTACTTTTGCATGTGGCGTGATTTCGGCGAGTTCAGTGATTTCCAAGCGCGCTTCTGCGATGGACTTTTTTTCGCGGTGGAGGAATGCATGATGAAGTTTCTCGACTCCCTCAAAGCATAGGTAGAGTCCGCCGCACATGAGGAGCGGTGTGATGGCCCACGGTGCGAAGGTTCCGATGAGCAGTGCGAGGGGGACAAGGATCAGTTTGTTGACGGCAGACCCTTTGGCGACGGCCCATACGACGGGGAGTTCGCGTTGGGAAATAACGCCGCTAACTTGTTGGGCGTTGAGGGCGAGATCGTCCCCAAGAACGCCAGCGGTCTTGGTTGCGGCTTTTTTTGTGAGAATGGAAACGTCATCGAGGATCGAAGCGATATCGTCGAGAAGGGTGAGGAGACTGCCGGCGGCCATGGCGGGATCATGCGCCGGAGTTGGCCGGGGGAGGCAAGGAGCAAGTTGGGTTTCAGCTGAAGGTCGTTGCGCGAGCGTGCCGTGCAGAGAGAGGAAGCGGATGTGTCACTTTCTTGAGCTTTTAGATTGCCGAGGAGGTGGAGCTAGGTAGTTTAGCGGCTAATTGGTTGGGAAAAGTGATGGACACTCTACTTGAACATCCTGTGCTTGTGCTGAATCGGTTCTGGCAACCGATTCATACGTGTTCGGTGCGGCGCTCATTGCATTTGCTATGCATCGGTCATGCGCAGGTGGTGCAGGTCGAGGGAGATGAGCAGTTTCAGACGCATGATTTTTCATCGTGGATTTGCTATTCCCAAGAGCATGTGGGGGCGTGTGAAGAAATGATTCACGGTGCGAGGATCGCTTTGCGGGTGCCTAAAATCGTGGTGCTTGCGGTGTACGATCGTCTGCCGCGGTTGGAAGTGAAATTCACGCGGCGGAATGTTTTTCTGAGGGACCGGTTTACGTGTCAGTATTGTGTCAAAGTGTTGCCAGAGGCGCAGTTGAATTTGGATCACGTTTTGCCACGGGATAAGGGTGGGCGGACGACTTGGGATAATATCGTGACATCATGCTTCCGCTGCAACACGCGGAAGGGGAATAAGTTACCGCATGAAGCGAACATGCACCCGCGGAGCCAACCGTTTGCGCCACGCTGGCGTCCGCTGTTTGGAATGCAGGAAAATGGGCTGTTGGATGAAAGTTGGCGTCATTTCTTGCAAGTGGACCGTGATGCGGCGCGCCGCTCCGCTTGATCACGGCTTGTTGCCGGACATGTGCTTGAGGAGTTTTTGGTTAAACTCGTCAGCCATGTTGTAGCCGAGGCGGCGGAGTTGTTGGTCGAGTGCGGCGATGGTGACCATGCGTGCGGTGTCGCGTCCGGGGCCGACGGGGATCTCGACGTGGGCGACTTGTTGGCCGAGAATTTCGTAGGTTTTCTGTTGGAGTCCGACGCGGTCCACCTCATTGAGATCGACTTGCGGCTTGAGGGTGACGACGAGGTCGAGGCGTTTGTCAGGGCGGATGGATGCGAGGCCGTAGAGGTTTGCGACGTTGATGATGCCGATGCCGCGAATTTCCATGTAGCCGCGTGAGAGGTCGGGCGAGGTTGCGACGAGTTCGCCGCCGACGTATTTCACACGGACCATGTCATCTGCGACGAGTGAGGCTCCGCGTTCGAGCAGGCCGATGGCGGTTTCTGATTTTCCTGCGCCGCTTTTTCCGACGATGAGGACGCCGACGCCGCGCATATCGACCATGCAACCGTGGAGTGTGACGCTGGGTGCGAACTCGTGCTCAAGCCGGATGGTTGCGGAGTTGAGGAAATTCATGGTCACTTGGCTGGTGCCGAAAACCGGGATTTCGTGGTCTCTGGTGACTTGCGTTAGGCAGTTGTCCAGGCGTGATCCGCGAGCGACGACGATGCACGGGATATCGCGGTCGCACATGCGCCGGAAGCGGTCGATGCGCATGGCTTCCGGCAATTTTTTGAGATAGGAAAGTTCGGAATTGCCTAAGACTTGGACGCGTTTACGGGCGAAGTAAGAGAAGAATCCAGCGAGTGCGAGGCCGGGGCGGTTCATGGCAGGTTCGCTGATGGGGCGCTCGAAACCGACTTTTTCGCCATGGAGTGTGAGGCCTAGCGCTTCTGCGTGAGAGCTGAAGAATTTCTCGACGGAAATGGAGGCGACGGTCTTGACGCGAGGAGGCATGGCTTGGATACAACCAGATCAGGAGCGGCACAGCACGCGAAATTCTGCGGAAAC
>JBEGOB010000313.1:0-2690 GCA_041182265.1 Verrucomicrobiota bacterium
CGGCTAACAGGGCCGGGGCTGGGAGCTTGTCGCTGTCTTCGAGGCTGTCGTCCTTGAGCCAGAGGATGTCGAGCTTGGCTTTGTCGCGGGCGACGATCTCGGCGTAGGTGAATTTCTTGAAAGTGGCAGTGGCGTCCCGCCTCTGATTCTTCCCTTTGTAGCACTTCACAAAATCAACCAGATCCGATTCCTTCAGCGGGTTGGTCTTGAGGGTGAAGTGCTGGTTGGTGCGGAGGTCGTAGATCCAGAGGTCTTGGGTCCAGGGCTTTTCGCTGGCTTCCTTGCGCTCGAAGAAGAGGACGTTGGCCTTCACGCCTTGGGCGTAGAAGATGCCGGTGGGCAGGCGTAGGAGGGTGTGTACGTTGCAGCGTTTGAGGAGTTCGCGGCGGATGGTTTCGCCGGCTCCGCCTTCGAAGAGGACGTTGTCGGGGAGGACGACGGCGGCGGTGCCGCCGACCTTGAGTTCGCTGACGATGTGCTGGAGGAAGTTGAGCTGCTTGTTGGCAGTGGTGGCCCAGAACTCGTCGCGCTCGTATTCCTGCTTCTCGGTGCTGATCTTGCCGTCGTCGCCGACGATGGTGTAGCCGCCTTTTTTGCCGAAGGGCGGGTTGGCGAGGATCATGTCGAACTTCCTGCCGCTGGGCTGCGCGAGGGCGTCGGCGCGGTCGACGGGCGGGTCGTTGGCGTCGGCGGTGGAGCCGATGCCGTGGAGGTAGAGGTTCATGGCGCAGAGGCTGACCACGCCGGGGACGATGTCGGTGCCGCGCAGGGCCTGGGTGCGGAGGTGTTTCATCTCCGGCTTGCTGAGCTTGTTGTGCTGGGAGATGTAGTCGTGGGCGGCGAGGAGGAAGCCGCCGGTGCCGCAGGCGGGGTCGCCGATCACCTGCCCGGGCTTGGGTGCCATGACATCGACGATGGCGCGGATGAGCGGGCGGGGCGTGAAGTATTGACCGGCTCCCTTGTCCGAGGAGCTGGCGGTCTTCTCGAGCAGGCCTTCGTAGATGGCACCCTTGATGTCCACGTCCATGCCGGACCAATCCTCGTCGCCGATCATCTTGATCACGCGCTGGAGGTCGGAGGGGTTGGAGATCTTGTTCTGCGCCTTGCGGAAGATGATGCCGACGAGGCCGGGCACCTTGCCGAGGTTTTCGAGGGTGTGGCGGTAGTGGACTTCGAGATCGTCGCCGCTCTTGCTGCTCAGCTTGGACCAGGCAAATTGTTTCGGGATCGGGTTGTCGAAGCCCAACTCGGTCATCTCGTCGGCGAGCTTGAGGAAGAGCAGGTAGGTGATCTGCTCGATGTAGTCGCCGTAACCAACACCCGCGTTCTTGAGGACGTGGGCGTAGTTCCAGACTTTGGAGACGATGGCGGAGGAGTTTTCGGACATAGACTAACTAAAGTAGCAGTGAAGCTTGGTTTCAGTCATCTCAATGACCGTAGAATAAATTGAACTTAACAGACGCTTCATATCGGCATTAAGGGACGCTGCCTCTACACCCGGTTGCGCTATTGCGAACTTGAAAGAGACGTCGCTGTATTTCAGAGCCTTCTTAATCTCGCCAAGACTTGCAGGTGATCCGTGGTAGAACCGTTTACCCCTCAGAATTCCCGTCGCATTCCTTCTTTCCAAATGCTTGATAAGCTCTTCGGGTTTCCATTTATAGCGGAGGGATACCACAGTTTGACCGCATACTTCGTAAAGATCAGACAGGCGTGCACCGCTCGTCGCTTTCGAATACTTACAATGGACAAGCTCAAAGCGGATCAAACCATCCTCAACGAAGATTGCAACGATATCGGCGGATTCTCCCGCATTGTCGTCATTGAAAACAACAACGGCTCCGGAGTCTACAAGACGCTTCATCATGAACTCTTGAATCGAGTTATCGCGCCGAGTTGAACTCTTATAGTGCGACTCCAATGTAAAATCAACTCCGCCCCATGAGAGGCTTTCAATTCGCTCGTCAGGAATAGACTGGATATCACAATCACCATAGTCGGTGTGGATGCATCCTGAAATAGTGCACCCGTTCAACAAAAACAGTGTGGGTGGATTCTCTTGGAAGAATTGAGTCAGGGAAAGCGTTGTAGCTTTAAGCCCCGCGACCTCGATCTTGAGATCCTCAAGTCCGACAATACTGTGACCCTTTGGTCCCCCGAGTAAAATTGAGAAAGGGTAGGATTTTTCACCAATATCCAAGATTAGATCTGCTCTATCCGGCGAAAGTCCCGCTTGCTTGAGAGTCGTCTCAGCAAGCAAGATCGAACCATGCCCAGGCAACTCAAGCGTAATCTTGTGGATCCGATCATACAGGCCTTCTGACCAATCGGCAGCCAATACAACGACGTTATCCGGGTATGATTTGATTTGAATCTTTTTCGCGGAATCTTCGAGAATTAGGTTCGAGTCTATTTTTTCATCAGTAACCATCTTTCCTATGGCTAGGCACCATTCTTTCCACTGTTTCAGGTCGCCGACTCGCGCAGGACTCCAGATCTTTCCTTTGACAGACGCTCCCACGCTCACAGGAAATCCATCACGAAATCCAACACCAACAAAATCTGACTTGTCGCACCTTCCCCCCGTTTTCCATTTCTCCAATTCGGTTGTTACATCCGCTCCACTCAGCCTGGAGTAACGGTGTAGATGATTTGCAGGTTTGAATATTCCAGCATGGACAATACATAGC
>JBEGOB010000314.1:0-2646 GCA_041182265.1 Verrucomicrobiota bacterium
TCACGCAACCGTCGCAAGCTAACAGATATTAAAACATTAAAATCCAAGGACCGCGTTCATGCGCCCAGATTAATGTGTAACCGATGTTCCCGGTCAGTTTGTTACCGATGTCCTCTGTTCATACAAATCCGCGAGGCTGGACTCGGTTCACTAGGCCATGAATTAGAAAAACCAACAAAAAGGCAACCAAACTAAATCCCCCTTTTAGATATAAAGCAATTTTCAAACCACTGTAAAAATGAACAGGTAGCGAGTCCGGAATTACGGCAATTGCCAAGATTAAAGAGACTGCAAGTAATCCTATGCCCAGAACAAATCTCCATAAATTACGCATCGCTGATGTCATGGTTAAATTAAAGATCAGGGACCAAATTGCAGCCGAGATTGTTGTGAAAATTATGGATAATTCAAGCCCAAATCCGGTATCCAATAAAACTATATTAGTTAAGGGCATCCAGGCGATTAAAATTAGCCATATTAAACCTTGTTTCATAAAGTTATTGATCTAATCGTATTTCGGATTCCTGTGTCCTGTTTGCGTGATAAAAAATATTGGGTTTAGAGCTTCCTGAAGCCGTAGCAGGGGTTATTCCTGCTGCTTCCATTGCTCCTTCCGACATGAGCTTGCAATCGTGATTCGACAAGACATATGCTGTATTCGAATAATTTTTTCTGATCCACTTTAGTGCTTCCATGTCTTCTTCACGGGTAGTCGGGAAATGTATATATCCATCATATCCTTGTTCCTTCAAAAACTTATGTAATTCCGCTTTAGTCTGAAATTGCCTCGCGTCCAAGTTGTCGCCATTTGCATTGCGTCCCCAGTTGCATTTACCCGAGCTGAACGAGCGGTAAGAATAGCCTCGTGAATCATCACCAGCGGCGATGGCGGTATGCCCAATGCCATCCAAGGCATGCTGGTCGTTAAGAAGTAGCACGTCCAATCCATCAGGATCGATTGCATTCAACGGATTATTCCCCACATAACCATAGAGATTGATCCCCCCTGCTTCTCCAATTGGATCGGCAGATAGCCACCTTCCCGCTTCCGCATCATAAGCCCGGAACCAAGTGAGAATCAGCCCGGATTTCGTATGGTGGTGGTGGCCGGTGTAGCCGACGTCGGAGTCGAGGGTGCCGGATAGTTTGACCCGCTTGCCCCACATGTCGTAATCGTAGCGGGTTTGGAGGGCTCCGTTGCCGTCGACGAGTTCTCTCACACTGCCGAGGTGGTCTTTCGTGTAGAAGAGCTTGTGGAGCGGGGCGGTGGCGGCGGGGATGAATTCCCCTTGCGGGTGGTATTGCTTGAGGACGATCAAACCACTGCCGTTGCGTTCCTCGGCGGGTTGGTTGCCTCCGGCCCAGAGGTAGCGTTTGTCGGAGATGATTGCGTTAGACGGGCTTTTCTCGGTGATGCGGACGCGGCGGGAGAGGCCGTCGTAAGTGAACTCGGTGCTGCTGTTATCCGAGTAAGTGATTTTGATCAGGCGGTTTTCCGCGTCCCACTGATAGGTCTGGCCGGTGCCGTTGCTGATCGTGTTGCCGTTCGGGTCATAGGTCGGCGTGCGCGATCTGCCGGTGACGTTGACGGTGTAGGAATTGATCTTCGTGTTGGCGTTCGGGCTGCGGTCCTTGGCCTCGATCGTGACGCTGTTGGCTCCAGGGGTGGCGGTGACCCAGCCGCTGAATTGGTTTCCTCCCTGCAGCGTGGCGTTGGTGAAGGCGTTGGCATTCGACCTAACGCGCACGGTGGCGGGCTCGTTGGTCGTGCCGCGCACGCGCATCCAGCCGCCTGCGGTTTCGGAAACGATCTGGTTGCGATTGTTGTGGGTGGTTTGCGTGATCTGCGGGCCGTTCTGGCGGTTCGTCCGGTTGCCGATTTTGTCATAGCGCCACGCGTGTTGCTCCAGCACGGCGGCGGTGGAGTTGGTCAGGGTGGCGGCCTCGAGCTGGTCGGCGCGGTCGTAGGTGATGCCCCAGGTTTTGGCGGGGCTGGTGCCGGTGGTTTGCGACCAGGACTTGATGTTTCCGGACGGGCTGTAGCTGTAGCCGTGGGTGGAAAGTGCCACACTGCTGGAAAGCTGGTGTTTGATTTCCTTCAGGCGGAGATCAGCGGCAGCAGTTTCGTAGTCGAAGGTGGTGCTCAGGCCGTTGGGCGCGGTGACGGTCTTGGGCAGAAGGTTTACCGGGTCGTAGGTGTGGCTGAAGCTGCCGAGGGGATTGGTGAGCTGGGTGACGCGGCCGAGGGCGTCGTAGGTGTTGACCGTGGTGGTGTTGGCGCTGCCGTTGATGGAGCGGGTTTTCGGGCGGCCGAGGGCATCGTAGGTGAGGGCGATGGTGTCGTTGCCCAGCGGGCCGTCGATGGTGTGGAGCTTCCCGGCACCCAAGGTGGTGCTATCCAACGGGTGGTAGGTGTAACTCGTGATGCCCGTGCCGTCCGTCATCTGGGTAAGACGACCATGAATCGCGTCGTAGGTAAAGGAGATGTTGGGCGTGGGGTGTTGGGAATTGGTAATATACTGCCACGCATTATGATTTGTGATTTGGGAAGAACTGGAAATTTAATGCTAACAAGCTTTTAAGTTCGGGTTTTAGGCGGCCTTCGAAATCGTCAATGCATTGGTCGATGGCGGTCCGAAAAGCTCT
>JBEGOB010000315.1:0-3676 GCA_041182265.1 Verrucomicrobiota bacterium
CTCAACCGGCTTGATTGGTCCGCCATCGACTTGGAGCGCAGCCATATCGAACTGAGGGCGGACCAAGCGAAAACAGCCTCCCGCCGCCTCATCCCAATCACCGACAATCTGCGGGCATGGATCGAGCCGCTTCCAAGAAAGGGCAAGCTGGTCCGCCACGCCGGGATGCACCGCGAAGTCACCTCGCTCGCCCGCGCCCTTAAGATGGAATGGCCACGCAATGTGCTCAGACACTCATTCATCAGTTACCGGATCGCCATCGTGAAAAGCGCCGATCAAGTCGCCCTCGAAGCCGGAAACTCGCCGGCCATCATTTTCAAGAACTACCGCGAGCTGGCCACCAACGATGAAGCCGCCGCGTGGTTCAGCATCCTGCCGAAAGAGGGCCAGTGGGAAAACACCTTCGAGTGGGACCGCCGCGCAAGGATCGTCACCCTCGCCGATTCCGATGAATCCTGATCCGCCCGTTCAATCCGCGCGCCAACGATGCCTAACGGACGCGGAATGGTTCTGTGGGGGCCGGTCATATTGCCATCCTTTGTGCGGGCGGAACGTGCTCCTATGCGGCATCAAACGCAAAATCCGAGGCTTGGAGCGCAGCCTCCTTACCCCGGATTTGTGACGCTCGAAATATGGTGTTGCTGCTCAGCCCTCGAAGCTGGAGTTCGGTTTGCCGTCGTCCAGCAGGTCCCCGATGCGGTTCACCGAGTCCTTGAGCAGGGAGGCGGCGGCAAACACGATGATGCCCACCTTCGGGTCCACGAACGGGATCGATCCAAGGGCGGTGACGAATCCGGCGAGTTTCCCGGCGAGGCTGAGGTATTTGAGCGCTTTCATGGCGCTTCGGGGGCGGTGTCAACGGGAGCTGGTAGATTTTTGTTGCTGATTTTTTTCTGACTGATAGTCAGATATTCCATGAATACGTCATGCCTAAGCGTCGGCGGTTGGAGTCTGCACCTCCGGGCTGCCTTTGTCCTAAAACAACCACGCGCGACTGTTCCAGGTAAAATGCCGCATGTGACTCAACAAAACTGTTAGCCAAGAAACCCTCATCAGTCCTCACGATCGAAACGAGCCAACACTCCCACAGCAATCTCAACACAATGAAGAACTATTACTACCTAGATTCGTCGGAAGAAGTTCAAGGTCCGTTTACGCTTTCGGATCTAGACTTAATGCACAAGGGCGGAAAGATGACGGCGGTAACGCAGATTTGCGAGGAAGGCACTCAGAACTGGATGCCCTTCTTTCAAGTGCCTCGGTCAACCGCTCTTAAACAGACACCCAAAGCGGCAAGTCCGCCTTCGCCGACCAACACAACTCTTGTGAATTGCTCCGCCTGTGGGAAGTCCGTCTCTCGCAGGGCTCCAGCCTGTCCCAACTGTGGTGAACCGATCAATGAACCCAAAGCCAAGAGTCCACAAGAGACCCTCGGAATTTTTATTCTGCTTTTGCCCTTGAGCGCGGCGCTTCTCATTTGGTTCTGGATCGAAGGCATGAATCTCCTTCAGAATCCGAGTTCTACTCTCATGTTTCTGACAATTGGGACGGTGATCGGAACGGGCGTTCTTGTCGGGGTCGAGGCGAACCAGCTTGGGATTGGGGGTGATTCGGACACTGACAAGAAGGGGCGGAAGAAGACCGGACCAGTCGGATGGGCTGCTTTTACGATGCTCATGTGGATCATCGGCTACCCCGCCTACTTGTGGTATCGCTCAAAGTATGGCGCGAAGAATATGGTTGTCGGTGGTATTGCTGTGACCTTTATCTTTCTCGGTGCTGCCGTCATTATGAATGCCGCGATTGAAGAGCAAAAGAGCAACGTCCGAAACCAGATTGATAGAAGCGCACAAGAGATGGATCGCATTCAGAGAGATCTTGAGAGAGAGCTTCAATCTATTCAGGAAACCTACGAATAAAACAAGAGGCTAATCGGGTCCCGGGGAGTAGTTAGCTCCCCGGTCCCACACCACCCTGCGTAAGGCTCCGTACAGGGCGATTCCAATCAGACTCGGGCTATCTTGAGGAGGATTTCGTCACTTCCCCCGCATCTTCTTCACCATGCTAACGAGTGACATGATGCCCACGAGCAGGCCGACGCCGAGTGACGCCACTCGCAGGTGCCATTCTAGCTGTTCTTGATAGGACGTGATGACTCCGACCATCGGCGAGGCGATGCCGACGAAGGCTTTCATGACGTAGTCGAGGTCAATGTTGATCGGTGCGCGCATGTCGGTGGTTGCTTTGTCAATCGCCCGGCGACGCATACGGAACTTCGCTCACGATGATGCTGCCGTCAGCTTCTGCTGTGAAGTTGTGACTGGGGCGGAGAATGTCGGGGGCGACTCCATCGAGGGCGGCCACGGCAATGATTGCATCGGTGAGCGCTCCGTGTGCTTGGAAGATGCGGACGGCATCGGTGCCGAGTGCGTCCACGGCTTGCTGGGGCGTGAGTCGTGGATGATGCCAGATCCGGTTGATCCCCTGTTTCTGAAGCTCACAGAGGCGGCGGTAACCTTCACGGCTGTCGGCCATCACTTTGGATCGCAGGAGGGTCGCCTCGCGCGTTAGACTGATCTGCGTGGGTTGTGGGTTTGGAGTTTGGGCGAAGATTGGCTTGGTGTTCATGGTTTTCTATCGGTTCCAGTTTGATGTAGGATGGCGATTTCGTGTGAGACGCCTGGTTGATTGAAGTTGTTTCGAGCTGAGCCCGCGCGGGTGGATGCGCTGTCAAATCCGATCCGACGGACTACGCATCCCGCACGATGCAGCAGGTCGCTGGCAATCGCACCGGTCGTCAGGTGGTTGGTGAGCGCTTCGAACACGCAGCGGATTTCGACATGCTTGCCGCACATCACAGGCAACTGTCTCCGGAGCCACTCCCCAGTGCCATTGTCGCGAATGATCACCAGCTTTGCCTTGGCTGCCACTTGCCTTGTGGCTTGGCTGATGCCGATTTTCTGCAAGTGCGGGTTGGCGATTAGAAAAAGCACGTCAGCGCGTCGTCCGTCCCATGCTTGGCAGTGATTGATCCAGATCACGGGATGTTCCTGTGGGATTGGTAAACCATCATGGCGCGCCACAAGTGTGACGTGTCCGTAAATTCCCGCATTGCGCAGTGCTGCGATGCAGGTGGACGAGTCAGATTCGGCCAGAGGATTGCGAATGGGACCCATTTGAGAGGCGATCAAACAAGCCTGCACGTAATCGGACTCTTCATCGATTTGCAGGCTGTTGATGTGGCTGTTTTCGACGGCGACGACGTTTGATCCATCACAGATCATTCCAGGTGGATAGATCGCAACGCAACCGTCCCACAAGCATTCGTGGCCGGTGTTCTCACCACCGATGACGAAACGATGAATCGATCGTGCGCTGAGGATCGTTGCGTCCAGTTGTCGAGCCGCTTCGTCCAAACACCGAGCGATGATGCCGTCACCTCGAAATGGGCTGCTCGGTTGGAGCAACACGCAGGGGCGATCTGCGGTGCCCGTTGCTTCGAGTGCATGCCGGATGGTATCGGCGTGTGAGCAGTCGGAGCTTGTGAGATAGAGAGGTCGTTCAACCGCACGCGCACCATGACGACGGGCGATTTCAAGCAAGTCCGGAATGTCCGAGGTGACCACGGTTTCGAGCCCTGCTTCAAGAGCGTGTAGGATCGACCACTCGGCCAGAG
>JBEGOB010000316.1:0-6944 GCA_041182265.1 Verrucomicrobiota bacterium
GGCATGCGCCGGATCTCCGCCGCGTAATGTTCTGGCAAGCGACTGGCTGCGGGACAAAATCGGTTTTGCCGATAGACCACCAGCGTCGTATCCGCCGCGCCCGCCTCAGTCGCCTTGGCCAGCGAGCGCTGGAGAGTCTCCACCGCCGTGAAAAGAAACATCCCGGAAGCCACGCCTAACACCGTCAGCAACGAGCGCACGCGGTGACGGCTGAGCTGGACCCACGAGAGACGCAGTAGGTTGAAAAATCCAGTCATGCGCTTGTGAGAAGTTGGCCCTTTTCCAAATACAGAATCCGGTCTGCTGCCTCCGCCGCCTTTGCATCGTGCGTGACCATAACGATGGTTTTGCCAAATTCACGCGTCAGCTGGCGCAGCAAATCCAGAATCTTGGTTGCGGATTCCCGATCCAAATCCCCTGTCGGCTCGTCCGCCACCAACAAGGGCGGGTCCGCGACGAGCGCACGCGCAATGGCCACGCGCTGCTCTTGCCCCCCGGAAAGTTCACCCGGCGTGTGATGCGCCCTGTCCGATAGACCCACCAACTCCAAGGCCGTCTGCACACGCGCATGCCGCTCCTTGCGCGAGATCGGAGCTAACAAAAGCGGCAGCTCGACATTCTCAAACGCAGTGAGCACGGGAATGAGGTGATAGAGTTGGAAAATATACCCCACGTGCGCGGCGCGCCACCGCGTCAACTCGCGGCGTGACAGTTGCGCCAACTCGGTTCCGGCGATGCAAAGTGAGCCCGCAGTCGGCGAGTCGATGCCGGAAAGCAGGTTGAGCAAGGTCGTTTTCCCGGAGCCAGACGGTCCCATGAGCGCGAGAAATTCACCCTTCGGCACATCGAGATCAAGCGCTTGAAGGGGCGTCACCCAGTTGCTGCCCTTGCGGTAAGTTTTAGAAACTTCGCGACATTGGATCATGGATTCACTCATGGTTTGCGGTGGCTTGGATTGACGCGCTGCCCGTCGCGCAGGCCCTGCGGCGCGAGCACCACCCACTCGCCCGGGCGGACTCCGTGGGCGATGCGCGTGAAGCCGTCGCGCGTTTCACCGGCAGCTTGGATGGTGCGGTTTTGAACTTTTTTCGACTCGGGATCGCAAAGCCAAAGTTGCCCGTCCGCCACGGCGGATTCCGGCACCCAAGTGGCCAGTTGCGTGGCCTGACCTGCAACCGCGCGGTCACCGCCGAGGAACTCGACCCGGCACAGCATCTCCGGACGCAAGCGCTCGTCCGGATCAAGAATGCGAACTTTCGCCTGCAAGGTGTTCCTCTGCAAATCGGCCTCACCCGTGATGCGCGTGAGCTCGCCTTGAAATACCCGATCTGGAAACAGGCTGCACCGGACTCTCGCCGCCTGCCCGACTTGCAAGCCCGCCGCATCCGCAAGCGGCACATCCACGCGGACTTGCAGGCGCGCGGGGTCATACAAAATCGCCAGCGTGGAACTCTCCGCCGCATCGTCCGCTAACATTTTTTTCTGCCCGGGAGCCGCGTGCAGTCGTAAAATCCGCCCGCTGATGGGCGCGTGAATCCGCGTCCGGGATAAAGCCAATTCCGCCTGCGCGACAGCGAGCGCGGCGGCGGCGACGCGGTCCGCCTTGACTTGGGCCTCGAGCTTCAATCGGTGAATTTCCGCCTCCTGCTCCTCGCCGCCGACCTCCATCACGCGCTTGAGCGAATTTTCCCGACTCAAGCGCAACCTCGCGGAAATGAGGTCGCTCGCAGGAATCGCCGCTCGTGGAATCCGCTCGAAGCGCGCCAATTGATCTGCCGCTTCATCGCGCAAGGTGCCGGCGGCCTCGACGTGGGCACGAGCCGCCAAAAGCCGCTTTTCCGCCGTGGCAATCGACGCGAGATGCGCCTCCCGCTCGGAAATCAAGCTTCGCCGCTCTTGCTCGGCCACCGCGAGGGCAAGCCGCGCATCGGCATCGACCAATGTTGCGATTAATTCACCTTGAGTGACTTGCTGGCCTTCCAGCACCGCCACGCTCTCGACCACACCGTCGATGAGCGCTGTGGCTTTGCTCGGATAGGGGTCGGGCTCGATCCAACCACTGGCTTGGAACAGCAAGTCGCCCGGCGCGCTGGATTCCGCAGGTTCATCCCCCGCGCTGGCGAGAACCACCGCCACTTCGACGTCCGGTGCTGGCAACAAGCGACCGCCAAACATCGCCAGAAACAACAATGCGAAACCAAGCGCAATGAGCGCCGGCAGCAGCCATGCAGGGAATTTGCGGAAATTTTCCGCTGATTTTGGATCGCGTGTGAGCGAGCTAAGAGAAGGAGACGAGTTCAAGGAAATGAGAAAATTTGGAGAATTCACGGGCACACAAGGCCCAAGGAATCACGCCACGACGGCGCGGAATGAGGAGGCGCAGTCGCCGCCGATCACACTCTCCAAATGCCCAAAATCGCTCGATGCGCCGCGGGCGAACTCGGGCCGCGGATCGGCTCGGAAACGACGCACGGCTTGATGGATCCATCGCGCGCACTCGTGGCTGGCCCCATGAGAAGCGGCGGAATTCCCGTCCACAAGGCAGGCGGAATTTCCAAGGGAGGCAGGGGCGCGGAAGCATCTGGAAGTTGCTCAAATTCAATGCAACAAGGGTCCGACTCATCATCCTCGCAAAAGCACTCGTCGCAGCATGGCATGTCACCAAGCGCAGGCGAAATTTGACCGTTCAACAGACAAAGCCGCACAGATGCCGCGCCCGAGGGAATCATCATCCCGAGGCAAAGCAGCAGAAAAGCGGCCAGCAGTTTACGCATCTGTGAATCCACTATGGCGTGAAGTCAGCTAGGTCAAAGGAATATTTTACCGGTGCCTTTTGATTGCCCAGATCCTGCAATTGCCTCAGAAACCTCGGGAAATGACTGAGAATCCCATCCCTGCGACGCCTGACCGCACGAATTTGGCGTGGCTCGCCGTGTCGATCCTCCTGATCCCGCTGATCGCCTACGGACTGCCGCTGGATGCCTCATCCGAGATGCTGAAAGGGCTGGATCCAATGAAAGTGAAGCTGGGGCTCGCCGTGCTGGGCTGCATCGGGCTGCTCTGGCTGACCGAGGCGCTTCCGCTCCCAGTCACGGCATTGATGGTGCCGGTGCTGGCCACAAGTTTCGGCCTGATGGATATGAAATCCGCGCTCACAGGCTTCGCCGATCCACTGATTTTCCTGTTTTTAGGCGGATTTGCGCTGGCATCCGCGCTTTCTCACCAAGGGCTAGACCGCTGGATCGCGCACCGCATCATCCGCGCAGGCCAAGGGGATTTCCTCAAAGTCTCATACCTCCTTTTCGGGGTGACGGCCCTGCTTTCGATGTGGGTCAGCAACACGGCGACGACGGCGATGATGCTGCCTCTGGCGCTTGGAATCCTCCGCGCCCTGCCAGCTGAGAGCGATGCGCGACGCAACGGAATTTACCTCCTGCTCGGCGTGGCCTACTCCGCAAGCGTGGGTGGCATTGGGACGCTGGTCGGCAGCCCACCGAATGGGATCGCGGCGGCGCAATTGAAAATCAGCTTCATCGAGTGGATGAAATTCGGAGTTCCGACCGTGCTGATTTTGCAGCCGATGATGGTCCTCATCCTGCGCGGTGCCTGTCGGCCGCAAGCCCTGAAAATGCGGGAAATGGAGCACTTCGCCTTCTGCATCAACCGGCCAAGAATCATCACGCTCGGCCTCTTTCTAGCAACAGCGACCTGCTGGATTTTCAGCGCGCCGCTATCGAAAATGCTCGGAATCAGCAGTTCGTTCGACACGCTGGTGGTACTGGCGGCAGTGCTCGCGCTCGTCGCTTGCCGGGTGGTGAACTGGAAGGAAATCAGCGCCGGCACCGAGTGGGGCGTGCTGCTGCTCTTCGGCGGTGGCATCACGCTGAGCGCCCTGCTCAGCCAGACGGGTGCAAGTTTACTGCTAGCCCGCATTTTCTCGGGATGGGTCGTCGGTTGGCCTGAGCCACTCATCATCGCCGCGTTGATCGCCTTCATCATTTTCCTCTCGGAACTGGCGAGCAACACCGCGCTGGCCGCGCTGATGGTGCCGATTTTTTTCTCAGTTTCCGGAGAGCTCGGGATGGAGAGCCGCCAAATGGTCCTGCCACTCGCGATCGCTGCCTCCTGCGGATTTATGCTGCCCGTCGGCACGCCACCGAACGGCATCGTCTTCGCCAGCGGCTTGGTCCCCCAGCACGAGATGATCCGCGTTGGCGTCCGCCTAAATTTGGCGTTCGTCGTCGCTCTTGGAATTTTGGCGGAGTTGATTTTCTAGCTCACGGGCAAACGATTAGCGCTTTTTATCGAGATTTTCCGCCATTTCGGCATCCGTCGGCGTCTTGGACGGCACACCTTCCTTCGGCACGTCGAGGCCGGAGATCCAAGCGGTCGCGTTGAGGACAACACGGCGGTGGTCGTCATGCTGCCAATTTTTGTGGAAATGTCCGCCGGTGAAGCCAAAGGCGCGCGAACCACCAGCACTCGCGGGACGTTGGAAAGCCCACATCGTGTGCTGCTTTTCCTTACGCTCCAAGACCGCTGCACGCACCTCGGGATTTCCCGAATGAGGGCCATCTGGGCGCGTCAGGCTTTCTTCCGGCGGCAAAGCGCTCAAAATCGGGGTCACCCCCTCCATGTTTTCCCGGAAGCGCATGTGGTAATACCACTCATCACGAATTTGAAAATCGTCCACACCCCGCGTGATGGGATGCTCGGAAATTTTGAAGGACGCGTCCCAGTGAGGATTCACCGACCAATGGGTCTCAAAGTAGCCGCCGATGAGATCGAGCAAAGCGTTGCCTGGCTCACCCTTCGGAATTTCCACGGCATAATGTATGCAACCAATCCCCACTCCGGCCTCTGCAAAGCGCCTCAGATCAGCGAGTTGATTGATCGCCGGGTGACCGCCGCCACCGTCTGAATAAATCACCACGGCGGAAGCACCGTCAAAAATCGCCGGATCTTGCGGCCAACCGTTGGTCGTAACCACGGCCTCGATCGGCAGCCCGCTTTTATTCAATTGATCAGCAAGAAGCATGCACCCCGCGCGGTGCTCATGCTCACCCGGCGCGTGACTTGGCTTGCCGGCGATGAAAACCACTTTTTTCTTTGGCACGGAAGCGGCTTTCGGGTCGCCCTGAGAAAGCGTCACCACTGTTGCAACCACTCCGATCACGCAAGCGATTGGAAATAAGACTGGACGGGGAAAATGATGCAGCTGACTCATTGTTTTTCGAGGTTTCAAACAAATTACGCCTCATCCACCCCCCCATTGCAAGCGAAAGGCTTGCGGACGACTGACATGAGCTTCTTTTCATCAATTTTAGATTTTCTCAATTGCGGAAAATTTGGGTCACACCTGCGCAAACTTGGACTCACACTTTGCCTAGCACAGTCCCCCGCCCTGCATGCGGTGGAATTCCGTGCTGCGAGTTTCAACATCGGCGCGCACTTCACCAACGAGGGATACCCGGACTACAGCCTTGGCGCCCCCACGAGCGACGATTTCATCAAGGTCCGCGACGTCCTGCGCCGGATCGATGCCGATGTGATCGCGCTGCAGGAAATTGCCAGTGCGGATGTTTCCGGCAACCCGGATCACCTCGACGCGCTGGCTGCGGATCTGGGATACCCGTTCATCTACGTCGCGCCAGTCAGCGCCAGCCCCGCACCGGACTCGCTACCCGGTTCGCTCGATACCAGCCTGCGAGTCGCATTTTTGTCGCGGCACCCCTTTCTCAGCACCCAGGCGATCCGCTCACCGCGCGCAGCCAAGGAAATCACCCGCCTGCATCCCGCCGTGCAAGTGGATATTCCCGGCACCTCGCGCGATCCATTCTTAATCTCCGCGCACCTCAAATCCGGCACCACCACTGCGGACCGCTTCCGCCGCGCCGTCGAAATGCGCAGACTGACCCACTTTCTAACAACAAAAGGACTCACAGAGGATGACAATTTCATCATTCTCGGCGACTTCAATCTATCATCCAGCAACACAACCTTCAACACGCTGCCAAGCGGCCTTCCATCGACCTTCGTTCTCGGAACGGACATCAGCCTGCCTATCAGCTATTCCACGAACCCGCTGAGCTATTTCTCCTCACCCAGCGTCACGCGGCTTGATCCACGACAATTGAATGGCTCGAAGGCGACTTTCCAAAGCGGCTCGGTGATCGATTTATTCCTCGTTTCCCCGTCCATCGCCGGGCGCCCGCTCAGCACGGAAATCTACAATTCCACGCATGACACATCCAACAGCTTGGGATTGCCGAAGTCCGGTGCCCCGCTGACCGCTGGCACGAGTGCCGCCGCTTCCGATCATTACGCAGTTTTCGGTGACTTCGAACTGGATGCGGATTTCCCCAATCTCACTCTAACACTCTCTCAAGCCACGGTGCGTGAGGATGCCGCCGCAGAGACTCTCACAATCACCGCAGCGATTCCCACGCCGCGTGTCAGCCCCATCACGATTCAGCTTCTATCAGACGATCCCGATGCAGCTTACCCATCAGACAACACACTCACTCTCGGAGCCGGCGCACTCTCCGCCAGCACGACGGTTAAAACGGGCCGAAATTTCATCGAAGATCCGCCACGCAGCGTGAGCATCACCGCCAGTGCCGCTGGCTATGACCCTACAAGCGCCGTTCTGATAGTCACCGATGTGGACGGCCCTTACGCGTTCACCGCAGCAGGTCAAACCCTCTCGGAAAATTTCGACGGATTCGCCGGCGCATACACCCCGGCTCCATGGCAGGCAAGCGGCGGGGATTGGCTGGGAGAAGACCTTGGGGAATCACCGTGGAGCGGATTCCGCGCCTATGGCACGAACTCGGACCGCGCACCGGGCTTCGTCGCGGAAACTGGAAATAGCAGCATCCGCTCCAGCTTCACCAACCAATCGGAAACTGTGCTGCGAGCCCTTCAAATTTCATTCACCGCTG
>JBEGOB010000317.1:0-23077 GCA_041182265.1 Verrucomicrobiota bacterium
TCCCACCCACCAAAACAAGACCGCCCGCCACCATCCCCAGCAACTCACGCTGCTTTTTCTTCGCACGCCGCCTCGCCGCAGCCCCTGACGTCTCCGCCACGCCTAAATCCGCGGATGAAAGTCGCTTGAAGGCGGTTTGCAAGTGCCCGATCAACTCGTCATACGAAGAATACCGGCCACTTGGATCGTGCGCCATCGCCCGCTCGACAATCCGGCAAGTTTCCTCAGACAGCCAAGGAGCCGCCACTCCCAGCGGCACAACCTTGCGCTTCGCCTCGCGCAAAATGTCGGTGGACATGGTCTCCTCACCACACGACGGCGCGCCCAGCAAGGCGTGGTAAATCGTCGCTCCAAACGCATAGATATCCGACCGAAAATCCTCAACGCCGCCCTCAATCGTCTCCGGCGGCACATAATAAGGCGTCGCCCACACTTCCGTCGCCGTCGCCTTGCCGCCCTGCGTCACCAAGGCGAGCCCGAAGTCCACCAGCTTGGCATGCCCGTCCGCATCCAACAAAATATTCCCCGGCTTCACATCGCGGTGAATCAACCCCGCCGCGTGCGCCGCCTTGAGCCCCTGCGCAACCTCGATCGCCAAGGGCAGCATTTCCAACTCGGGAATCTTCCCACGCTCCCGGATCTGATGCTCAAAGTGACCACCCGGCACCAACTCCATCGCAATGTAAAATCTTCCAAACGCCCGTCCCGTCGTCAAAACCCGCACGACATGCGGATGACTGAAGGACGCGGTGATCCGCGCCTCCTCTTCAAACGCCGCAATCCGCCGCTCATCCGCAGAGTAATCCTCACTCAGAATTTTCAAGGCAACCTCGCGGTCCAATGTCGGATCATGCGCCACGAAAACCATGCTCATCCCACCCACCGCATGCCGCCGAACCAAGCCATACGGGCCAAATTTCAATTTCACCCGTGTGTGCTCACCGCATGTCGGACACTGCACATTCGAAAATGGAGCCACCGCAGCAACATTCATCGCCGCCCCGCATGAGTGGCAGTAAGCAAGATCCTCCGTGACATTCGGCATACGCACAAGCTACCCCTACGCTGCGGATTCGTGCAAACTTGAACTTGCAGCGCATTTTTCTACGGAGAAACTCACGCCGTGGAAATTCAAGTCGATGACAGTCCGGGCGAGCGCATCGACTCATTTCTCGCCGCGCGCATCTCAGAGCTCTCGCGCTCACGCATCCAAGCCCTCATCCGCGAGCAGTTTATCCAAATCAACGGTCATCCCGCGAAACCTCGGGACGCGGTGAAACTCGGCGACCGCATCACCGTGATCATCCCAGAAGCCGTCCCGCTGGATGCCGCGCCCCAAGACATCCTGCTGGATATCCTATTCGAGGACGAGGATCTCGTCGTCCTCAACAAGGCCCCCGGCATGGTCGTCCACCCCGCTCCCGGGAATCCTGACGGCACGCTCGTCAACGCCCTGCTCCACCACTGCCAAGGCAAGCTCTCCGGCATCGGCGGCGTCGAGCGCCCGGGCATCGTTCACCGCCTCGATAAAGACACCTCCGGGTGCCTCGTCGTCGCCAAGTCGGACGCAGCCCACCAATCGCTCGTCACTCAGTTTTCCGAACGCAGCACCATGGAGAAGCTGTATCTCGCAGTCACTCAAGGCATCCCGAAACCGGAAAAGGACACGATTTTCACGCACATCGGCCGCCACCCGGTGAATCGCCAGAAAATGGCGGTCATCAATCCTCCCGGCGGCAAAACCGCCATCACGGACTACGAAACCCTCGCCTCCGACGCCGCGACGCTCACTTCCTTCGTCCTCTGCCACCTCCACACCGGACGCACTCACCAGATCCGCGTCCACATGCATCACAAGGGCGCGCCCCTCGTCGGCGACCCAATCTACGGGAAGCCCAGCAAAACCTCGGAACTCACCGGCCGCCTCATGCTCCATGCTTGGCGACTTTCTTTCGAGCACCCGATCTCGAAAAAACGCCACCGCTTCGAGGCTCCCATCCCGCCGGAATTCGCCCCTTGGCTGGATTTGGCCGACCCTCGCTCGCGCCCCTGACCGCCCAAGCTGCCCCACCCAATCGCAAAGAATGATGCGCTTCTGATTTTTGCCGATTGCACAGATTTCCTCCCATGCCAGAGTCGGCGAGGAAAAACGATGACTACTGAAAACTTGCAAGAGCGAATCGCGGAAAGCAGCGGCTGGATCCAGACCGTCAAAAATGAGATGGCCATGGTCCTCGTCGGCCAAGAACGGCTGGTGGACCGCCTGCTGATCGGCATGCTGTGCAATGGTCACATCCTCCTCGAAGGCGTCCCGGGATTGGCGAAAACCCTTGCGGTCAAGGCACTCTCCGGCTCGCTCCACGCATCCTTCGCACGCTTTCAATTCACCCCAGACCTGCTCCCCGCCGACTTGGTTGGAACCATGGTTTACCACCCGCAGGAAACCAAGTTTGAACCAAAACTCGGCCCGATTTTCAACAATCTCATCCTGGCAGACGAGATCAACCGTGCTCCCGCGAAAGTCCAATCCGCCCTCCTCGAAGCCATGCAAGAGCGCCAAGTCACCCTCGGCGACCGCTCTTACCCGCTGCCACAGCCCTTTCTCGTCCTCGCCACCCAGAACCCCATCGACCAAGAAGGGACTTACCAACTCCCGGAAGCCCAGCTCGACCGCTTCCTGCTGAAAGTCACCGTCGGCTACCCGACCAAGGACGAGGAATTGCAAATTCTCGACCGCATGGCGACCTCCACCCCGCCCTACCAGACGAAATCCGTCGCCACGCCCGAGCAAGTCGCCGCCTCGCGCGATCTCGTCAACGAGGTTTACATCGACCCCGCCATCCGCAAATACATCGTCCAAATCATCCACACCACCCGCTTCCCCGGCCTCGTGGATGCCCCGTTGAAAAATCTCGTCCGCTCCGGCGCATCCCCGCGCGGCACCATCAATCTCGCACTCACCGCCCGCGCACGTGCCTTCATGCAAGGCCGCGCCTACGTCACTCCCCAAGACGTCAAGGACATGGCGCTCGACGTCCTCCGCCACCGCATCCTCCTCACCTACGAGGCGGAAGCGGAGGAAATGACCACGGACTCGATCATCGAGCGCATCATGAGCAAGGTCGCCGTTCCCTGAGCGCTCGAATCCTGAATCCTGAATGATCCGCCATGCTCACTGACGCACAGATTGAGGAAATGATGGGCCGCGTGCGCAAGCTCGAGCTCAAAGCACGCCGCTTGGTGCGTGAATCATTTTCCGGCGAATATCTGTCGTCTTTCCGTGGCCAAGGCCTGGATTTCGACGATTTTCGCGAATACCAACACGGCGATGAAGTCCGCTTCATCGACTGGAATGTCACGGCGCGCATGAATCAACCCTTCGTCCGGAAATTCCGCGAAGAACGTGAACTCTCCGTTGTCATCGCCGTCGATGTTTCCGGCTCCGCAGACTACGGCAGCGTCCACCTCAGCAAGCGCGAAGTCGCCGCAGAGACCGCCGCCATCCTCGGCTTCAGCGCCTTGCACAACGGGGATAAAGTCGGCCTGCTGATTTTCGCAAACGAGCCCATCCTCTTCATCCCACCGGAAAAAGGCAGCCGCCACCTGCTCCGCATGATTCGGGAAATCCTCGTCGCCAAGCCACCCCACCCCGGCACCTCCGTCGCCGACGCCTGCGACTTCCTCGTCCGCACGCTCCGCCGCAAGTCGCTGGTCTTCATGATCTCCGACTTCGCCTCGGACCCACTCGACAAACCCCTCGGCAAACTCGCAAAAAAACACGAAGCCATCGCCCTCCGCGTGCTCGATCCCCTGGAATCCACGCTGCCCAAACTCGGCAAAGTCACGATGATCGACCCGGAAACCGGATTTGAAACTCTCGTCAACACCGACAACTCGAACCTCCGCATGGGCTACGAAAAATTGATGGAGAGACAACATCAGGGCGTTGCGGCGATCTTTAAGAAACACGGAATTGACTCCGCCGACCTAAAAACCGATGGCGATACGCTCGCCGCGCTCCACCAACTTTTGAAAAAACGCAGCCGCAAGCGCTCTGGATGAGATCCCAATGAACGAAACTTCCGCTCATTTTGAACTCATGGAGCCCGCCTCACCCGAGGCCCTGATTCCAGACGCATGGCTGGAGCCATGGATGCTCGCGCTCGCATTGCTTGTCGCTGCCATCCTCGCCGCGCTCATCATCCGCCACAAGCGCAAGCCCAAGCCAGTCAACCCACAAGCCCTCCGCGACTCCGCCCACGCCACCGCGCTCGCCGCACTCGCCCAATCTATGCCTGTGCACGCTCGCGACGCTGCCGTCCAAACGTCTCTCATCTTGCGCAGCTACCTCGCCACCGTCGCCGCAGATCCCGCATTGTTCGAGACGCATGAGGAGACCATTTCGCGCCACGAGGCATTCAACGGCTTTTCTCAAGACGCCAAATCCGCCGCAAAACTTGGCTTCAGCCACCTCGCCGCTTTGAAATACTCCCCGGAAACCCCGGATGCGGAGATCTCGAGCGTCATCGCCGATGCCCGCACCCTTCTCGAAACCCTCCACCAAGGATTCAAGGCATGAGCGACTTTTTCGAACATTTCCGCTTTGCCCAACCCGGCTGGCTCCTGCTGCTCCTCCCCGCGCTGCTCCTTTTCGTCCTCCGCCGCGGCCTCGGCTCAGAAACCGCCGTCCGCTTCCCCAATCTCGCCGTCCTCGTCAGCCTTGGCCGCCGCGTCCGCAAAACCGCATGGAGCTACGGACTCCCCCTCGCCTACGCCGCACTCTTCCTCGCCATCCTCGCCATGGCCCGCCCCGTCTGGCGCAATCAATACGAAAGCCGCTCCGCCAGCGGCATCGATATCATGATCGCATTCGATGTCTCTCTCTCGATGGACATCGACGATTTCGAGGACCAAGGCCAGCGCGTAAAACGCATCGATGTTGCCAAAAAAGTGGTCGATGACTTCATCAGCCGCCGTCCGGAAGACCGCATGGGATTGGTCGCCTTCGCCGGACGCCCGCGCGATGCCAGCCCCATCACGCTCGACCACCAATGGTTGAGAAACTCACTCGACCAACTCAGGCTCAATGATCAACGCGACCTCGGAACAGTCAAGGAGCAGGGCACCGCCATCGGCTCCGCGCTCTCTGCCGCTGCCGTCCGCCTGGAAGCACGCGACGCGAAAAGCAAAATCATCGTCCTCATCACCGACGGTGCCTCGAACTCTGGCAAAATCTCGCCCATCGAGGCCGCAGAACATGCGAAAACTCTCGGCATCAAAATTTACACCGTCGCCATCGGCACCACCGAGGGCCGGGTGGACCCCAGCATCATGCGCTTCCCGTATCAGGAATTCGACCTCCCAACCCTCCAAAAAATCGCGAGTCTCACGGGTGCCGAGCATTATTGGGCGCAAAATCTCGCGGCTCTCCGCAAAACCTTCACCACCATCGACAATCTCGAAAAAACCGACGCGAAAAGCATCACAGTCGTCGATGATAACGAGCTTTTCCCATGGTTCGTCGCTGCCTCCCTGCTCGCCGCACTCGCCGCCGCAGCCTACCTGAGCCTGAACCCCAACCCTTCCGCCTAAACCGATGAATTTCGCGCAACCCGGCTGGCTTGGCCTTCTCATCCTCATCCCACTCCTCGCCGCTGCGGCGATTTTTACCGCCCGCCTGCGCAAGAACTCATGGGCTGGCCTGATGGCTCCGCGCCTCCGCGACGCCCTACTCATCCGCGCCTCCGGACTTCCTCGCTGGCTCACCCTCTCGCTGCTCCTCACTGCCTGCGCCGCCACCACCGTCGCTCTTGCCAGACCGCGCGGCGACGCCGGAACTCGCACCGAGAAAACTCTCGGCAGGAACGTCATGCTCGCCCTGGATATCTCACGCAGCATGCGCGTCGCCGACGTAAAACCTGACCGCCTCGCGCAAACGAAGGTCCTCATTTACGAACTCCTCGAGGCGATGCCCCAAGAACGCATCGGGCTCATCGGCTTCGCGGGCAACGCGCACATCTACGCGCCTCTCACCATCGACCACTCAGCCGTCCGCGAAACCGTGGACCAAATCGACGAGTCATGGGCCCCACTCGGCGGCTCAGACCTCGCCGCCGCTGTCCGCCTCGCCATCGATTCGCTCAAGAAAACCGGCCAAAAGAACAACGCGCTCGTCATCCTCAGCGATGGCGAAAAACACGATGGCGACCTCGACACGATGATCGCCGATGCCGAGCAAGCCGGCGTTTTCATCATCGCCATCGGCGTCGGCACCGAGGATGGCGGCTTCGTCCCCCATCAGGATTTCCCGAATGGCCAAATGGTCGATCGCACCGGACGCCCGGTCATCAGCCGTCTGCACAGCGAGGTCATGCAAAAACTCGCCAACGGCACAAACGGACGCTTTTCAGTCATCGGCACCGGCGTGGACATCCCCGCCATGGTCCAATCCGTCGTGAAAGATCTCGATGCCTTCGAAATGGACGGCCGCGAACAAAAAATTTCCATCGAGTTCTATCAATGGCTCCTGCTGCCCGCCATCGTCCTGCTCATCGCCTCCATCGTCACCGCCACCCGCTGGAAAGGCATCGGCAGCACCACGACGGCGCTGCTGCTTGCCAGCCTCTGCCTCACGCCAACCGACGCAGACGCCAGCGAATCCAGCCGCGCAAAGTCCGCGCTTCTGGGAAATCGCCATGCGGAAGCCCAGGAAGCTTACCAAAAACTTGCGGCTAAAACCCGCTCGCGCGAATCACGCGCACGCTACCGCCTCGGCGAGGCCACCGCCGCCTACCGCGCCGAAGATTTCCGCGCCGCCCGCACCGCATTCAGCCGCGCAAGCCTTGCCCAAGATCCCACAAGCTCCGCCGCTGCCCACCTCGGCCTCGGCAACTCGCTGTTCCAAATCGGTTGGAAAAGTCTCTCCGGCGAGCCTTACCCCAACGATCCCAACGCACTCCCAGATCTCGACCGCTTCGACACGCTCGTGAAGGAGGCGCTCGCAAAATTGCGCCAAGCGGAAACCAACGACGACGGCGAAAACGGCGGATTCACCCGCATCGAGACGCTCATCACCAACTGGGCAGACGCCATCCGCCACTACGATTCCTCACTCTCCACCGCCTCCTCAAAAGCATCTGCCACGCAAAATCGTGCGATGGTCGTCACCTATTTGAAGCGCCTCGAAGAATTGCTCAAAGAGGAAGAACAGCAGACCCAAGAATCCATGCCTCAAGAGCAACCCGGACAAGGCCAACCCGGCGAGGGCCCGCCTCAAGAAGGCGAGGGCGACGGTGAAAAAGGCGAGAAACCCGACGGCGAAAACGGCGAAAACCCGGAAGATCCCAAAAACGGCAAGGGAGACGAAGAAAAAGACGATTCGAAAAACGGCAAAAAGGGCGATGACGAGAAGGAAGATCAAGATGGCGATCAAGGAAAGGGCGATCCCAACGAGACGCCTGAAGAACGCGCCCACCGCATCCTCAAAGAAAACGCAGACCTCGAAAAAGGCCCGCTCTCACCCGGCCGCCGCGAGTTCCGCGACGCCCAGAAAGATTGGTAAGCTCATGCACATCATGGATCCTTGGAAAAAAATCATTCTCCCCGCCCTCGCGCTTTGGACGCTCCTCGCCACCGCCGCCACCAGCGCCCAAACCAGCAGCCGCATCTCGTCCGCCTTCCTCGCCCGCGGCGAGCAAGCCCTGCTGGAAATCTCCGTGGTCGGCGGCATGCCCAACGAAATCCCGGAAGTTTCCCCCATCAAGGATGTGGAAATCCAGCCCGCCTCCCGCCGCCCCATGACGCGCATGCTCCCCGGCCGGAAGCTGGAATATGTGTTTGAATACATCGTCTTCGGCTACGAAATCGGCAAATACACGGTCCCTCCCATCGAGGTGATGGTGGACGGTATCAAAACCAGCAGCGAACCGCTCGAATTCATGATTTTCAACCCGGACGAGCTCCAGTGGTCAGAGGTCGAGGCGAACGGCAGGACCATCCGCTACGCCAGCTCGTTCCGCACGATGAATGCACAACCCTATGAAAATGAGACAACCCCCACCGAGATCAAGGTCTTCCTCCCGGAAGAGTTGGTGGTCGAGGATTGGGGCATCCCTGACTTCGAGCGGGACGGTGTCGCAAGCTGGCGCTTCCAGCCCTCGCCCATGCGCAGCCGCATCAATTTACTCGGCAAGCGCTATGTCTCCGTCGCTTATCCATCGACCATCACTCCCACCCGCAGCGGCGCGATCAGCATCGGCCCGGCGAAAATCCGCCTCACCACTCGCGAGGTCGTTCAAGACCCGTTCCCACGCCAGGTGAACCGGGAAATTTACTTGCAAGTCCCTAAGCTGGAACTCACGGCCACACCACTCCCGCCCGGCGCTCCCGCAGGATTTCAAAACGCGGTGGGCAATTTCAAAATCAACGCAAGCACTGCGATCACGGAAGTCCAAGAGGGCGACCCGATCACGGTGGATCTCATGGTCACCGGAAGCGGAAATCTCGACACTCTCCGCCCACCCGCACTCGGTAAGCTCGACGGATGGAAGGTTTACGGCACCACCGCCGAGCAACGTGGCGATGAACGCCGCCTGCTCTCAGGCAGCGTCACGTTCCACCAGTCGATCCGCCCTCTGGAAATGAAAACGGAGATTCCTCCCTTCGAGTTGGTTTACTTCGACCCCAAGGACAAGGCCTACAAAACCGCCGCCACCGAGGCGATTGCCCTCCAGATGCTACCCGGCGTCGCCCCAAGCGTCGGCCTCGCCGCGGCGGAGTCGCTGCCGGTTCCCTTCGAGCGCATGACGGATATTCTTGCGGTGCTGCAACCGGCGCAACTCACGGTGCCCGCACTCACCACCGGCACGCCATGGATCGGCCACATCATCGGCGGTTTGCTTGCATTCGCCCTCGTCGGCAAGGCGTTCTGGATGCGCTATTCCCCGCGCCTCCACCGCGATCCCATCCGCACGGCACGGCTCAACGAACTCCGCTCCCTTGAGAAATCCACGCCGGATGATGCAGAATTCCTGAAATCCGCCGGCAGTTTCATCGAACGCGAACTCGGTGGAAAAATCACCCCGGAAGTCCGCAGCATCCTCGCCGAGCGCGACGCCGCCTGCTTCCGCAGCGAACGCCCAAGCGGATTCCTCAAACGGGAACGCCGCAGCGAAATCCTGAAAATTTTGCAAAAAGCGGTCATGGCTCTTGCCGTTTTCCTCACTTTCCACGTCAGCCCGCCCGCCCAAGCCGCCAGCATCGGCGATCAAGCGCTGGAGGCCTACCAATCCGCACGCTACGAGGATTCCATCAAACTTTGGCTCAGCGCCGGAAACTTCGATGAGCTCTCGGCAGACACGCTCTACAATATCGGAAACGCCTGCTACCGGTCTGGATCAGCCGGCCACGCCGCACTTTATTACCGCCGCGCACTCAGCCGCGACGCCTCCCACGCGGAAGCCCGCCAGAACCTCCGCTTCATCGAGCGGAAATACGGCGCACTCACCGTGCAGCGCCCGGATTATCAATACGCACTCGCCCGCTTCTCTCTCGGAACTTGGCAGGCGATCACCTGGACCGGCGTCTGGCTCCTCGTCCTTGGCAGCTTGGTTTTCACCGCCACTCACCGCGGCGCGCGCCTCCGTCTTTCGGCCACCGCCGCCCTCATCCTCAGCCCGCTCGTCCTCGCCACGGGTTGGATCGGATGGCGTCATTTCCCCAATGACGCGGAATTCGCTCCCTCCCAACGCCAAGCCGTCATCATCACGGAAAATGTCACGGTCCACACCGACGCCGCTCGCACCGCGCCGGAAGTCATCGACGCACCACCCGGCTCGCTCTGCGAAATCATCCACCAATCCGGGCGCTGGGCCTACATCGCCTTCGCAAGCCAAACCCGCGGCTGGGTCCCCATCGAGTCGATCTCAAAAGTCATTCCAGACACCCAACCCACCGTGCCAAAGTTCCGCAAACCCAAAGCCGACGGGAAATCTGCCTGATTTTGCGCCCGCGATACCGGGAAATTTAACCTAGCCCACGCCAGCTCGGCACGCTAAGCTCTTGCATGCAGTGCCCTTACTGCCTCTCCCCCCTCACCGCCACCGCCGCTGAATGCCCAAGCTGTCGGCTGACTTTCCCCAGGACCAGCGTCCTCGCCGGGGCCATCCCTCGCTTGGTCCAAACCGTCGCTGACACGACGTCCCTGCTTTCCCCCGCAGCTCAAGCAGCTCTCAAGAAGAGAATCTTCAAGATCCAGCGGCGTTTCCCCCAAGTGGTCCTGCAAGTGGTCGTCCACCATTTTCCAAGCGACCACCCCTTCGGCATGCACGCGTTCTGGCTGTTCAACGCTGCTAATTTCGCCGGGCACAGCCGCCGGGGAAAGGATAACCACAGCATCCTGATCACCCTCGATCCCGGACGCGCGGAGGCCGCCATCAGCCTCGGATACGGCTTGGAATGCTTTTTTAAACAAGCCTCGCTTGATGAACTGCTCGACCTCGCAAACCACGCATGGCAAGGGGCGCAATGGGCGAATGGCCTGCGAATCGTGCTGGATAATCTGGAAGCTCTCTTGGAAAACGCCGCCACCCCAGACGTCTCAACACCGCCTCACGCCACGGATTTTTAAATTCTCAGACGCGTGCACAAGCTTCCTCGCTTTTCGCACACACCCTGTTTGACAATCCCCACCCGCTTCCTCTAGCTTCCCCGCCCCGGCGCTGAAGCCGGCCCAATTTATCATGAAATTTGTTGTCGAGAAGCTGCCCAAGTGCGTCGCCACACTCCGCGTCGAAATCCCTGCTGACACCGTCAACGCTCAGCGCGAGCAAATTGTCAAAGGCTATGCAAGCAAGGCCCGCGTCCAAGGCTTCCGCCCCGGCAAGGCCCCACGCGCCATCATCGTGAAGCGCTTTGAAAAGGAAATCACCGAGGAACTCAACGGAGTCCTCATCAATGATGCCTTTGACCAAGCTCTCCGCCAGGAGTCCCTCAGCGTCCTCGACTTCGGTGTCCCGGAAGACATGACCACTCAGGCGGACGGCAGCATCACTTTTGTTTCCAAACTCACACTCGCCCCAGAAATCACTCTCCCTGATTATAAGGGCATCACCGTGACGGTCCCTCCTCTCGCCGTGCCAGACGCGGAGGTCGAGGCGCAACTCACCGCTCTCCAAGAGCGCTTCGCAGACTTTAAAGACATCGAGGGCCGCCCTGCCGACATGGGCGACTTCGCCGTGATCGATTACACTTCCAGCATCGAAGGCAAGCCAACGGAAGAGTTCCTTGGCAAGTCTGCCGGCTACCTCACAGGCCGCGAAGGCTTCTGGGTCCGCCTCGATGAGAAGTCTTTCCTCCCCGGCTTCGCCGAGCAACTCAAGGGAATCTCTGCCGGTGAGTCCCGCGACATCACACTCACCATGCCCGAGGATTTCCCGGTCTCGGACGTCGCCAACCGCGAACTGGTTTTCCACACGACGGTCAAGGAAATCAAGGAAGCGATCCTGCCCGCTCTCGATGACGAACTCGCCGCACGCCTCGCTCCCGGCAAAACCATCGAAGACATCCGTAACATCGTCCGTGAAAACATGGCCATTGAACGCGACCGTAAAATCAGCGATCTCAAAGTCGCCCAAATCGTCGAGCATTTCAACGCTCAGGTGAATTTCGAATTGCCCGACGAATTGGTCACGCAAGAAACTCAAAGCCAAGCCGATGCCATGGTCAAACGCGGCGTCCAAAGCGGCATGAGCGAAGAGGAAATCGAGTCGCAACAAGCGGAAATCATCGCCAGCGCAGGTGACCAAGCCGTGACGAACCTCCGCACCAATTTCATCCTCCAAGAAATCGCCCGCGTCGAAGGCATCTCCGTCACGGACTCCGAACTCGTGAACCACTTGGCACAAATTGCCAGCTCACGCAAAATCGCCCCGAAAAAATTCATCCGCGACATGCAGCGCCAAGGCCGCCTTTCCAGCATCCGCAGCTCCATGAACATTGGTAAGACCATTGACTTCCTCGTCGAACAGGCGAACGTGATTGAGTCCACAGCAACCAACCTCGAATGACTCACTTTCAATCCCCTTCCATGAGCTCACCCGCACCGCGCAACAGCTACTACGTCCCCGTCGTGATCGAGCAAGACGCTCGCGGCGAGCGTTCGTTTGACATTTATTCACGCCTTCTCAAAGACCGGATCATCTTCATCGGCACGCCGATTGATGACTTCGTTGCGAACTCGGTGATCGCCCAGTTGCTGTTCCTTCAAATGCAGGATCCTAAAAAGGACATCCACATTTACATCAACTCGCCCGGCGGCTCGGTCACGGCTGGCTTGGCCATGTATGACACGATGCAATTTCTCACCTGCGACGTGAACACCTACTGCATCGGCATCGCCGCATCCATGGGCTCCGTCCTGCTCACCGCCGGCACCAAGGGCAAGCGCTTTTGCCTCCCGAACTCACACGTGATGATCCACCAAGTCTCGGGCGGTGCCCAGGGCACGGCTTCAGACGTGGAGCGGACCATCGGCTTCATGTTCAATCTGAAAAAACGCCTCAATGGCATCCTTGCCCACCACACGGGCAAGACCATCGAGGAAGTGGAGCGGGACTCGGATCGTGACAATTACATGCCTGCGGAAGTCGCCGTCGCCTACGGTCTTGTCGATAAAGTCTTGGAAAGTCGCAAACAACTTCCTGAGGCCGTCGCAGCCGCCATCGAGGAACCAAAGTCGGATCAGTAATTCGGCCCACGTTCCTTCAACGCTTCGCAAGATTTCCATTTCTCACCCCTGATCCTATGGCACGCGCCTCCAATCTAACGATGTGTTCTTTCTGCGGAAAGAGCCATTCTGAGGTCAAAAAGTTAATCGCCGGACCCGGCGTTTACATCTGCAACGAGTGCATCGACGTCTGCGCAAATATCCTGGAAAAGGAAATCGGCAGTTCTGCGCCGGCGAAGGGCAAGTCCGTCGCGGAGAAACCCGGCTTCAAGATCCCAGCACCATCGGCGATCCTTGCGAAGCTCAACGAGTTTGTCGTCGGCCAGGAAAACGCCAAAAAGGTGCTCTCCGTCGCCGTTTACAATCATTACCAACGCCTCCGCCAAGATCAGGCCAAGGTCGGCGAGGAGTTCAAGGATGTGGAAATTGAAAAATCCAACATCATGCTCCTCGGGCCTACAGGCTCCGGTAAAACCCTGCTGGCACGCACCTTAGCACGCGTCCTCGATGTCCCATTCTGCATCGTGGACGCCACAACGCTCACCGAAGCTGGCTACGTCGGCGAGGATGTGGAAAACATCATCCTCCGCCTCCTTCAAGCCTCGGAGTTTGATGTGGCGCGCGCCGAACGCGGCATCATCTACGTGGACGAGATCGACAAAATCGGCCGCAAAACCGAGAATGTCTCAATCACTCGCGACGTCTCCGGCGAGGGCGTGCAGCAAGCACTCCTCAAAATCCTCGAAGGCACAGTCTGCAATGTCCCACCTCAAGGCGGACGCAAACACCCGCAACAGGAATACATCCAAGTCAACACGGAGAAAATTCTGTTCATCGTCGGTGGCGCGTTTGTCGGACTGGAAGACATGGTCCGCCGCCGCCTCGGCAGCAACACCTTGGGCTTCCACGCAGATGCAACACGCGTCGATCTGGACGACCCTGCGACCAATTTGCTGGAAAAAGTCCAACCCGAAGACCTCCTGCACTTCGGCTTGATCCCTGAATTCATCGGCCGCATCCCTGTCATTTCCTCACTCCGCAAGCTGTCGGAAGATGAGCTGATGTCGATTCTCACCGAGCCGAAAAACGCTCTCGTCAAGCAATACGGCAAGCAACTCGCCATGAACGACGTGAAATTGCGCGTCACGCGCGATGCTCTTCGCGCTCTGGCCGAGGAGGCTGTCCGCCGCGGCACCGGGGCTCGCGCTCTCCGCTCGATTTTCGAAAAAATGATGCTCGACGTGATGTTTGAGATCCCGTCTCGCAAGGATGTCGAGTCGGTGACCATCAATCGCCAAGTCGTCACAGGCGAACGCCCACCCAACATCCGCCGCAAGCGCGCGGATCAAGACGCGGCGTAAGGCACAGCAAAGCCTCCTCAAACGGAGGCTCTTTCTGGCATCCGGATATCCCCGATGCCGTCCTACGGGAATAAAACACCCGACACACGCAGAATTCCTAAGTGCACCCGAGGATTTTCGCATCTTTGCAAGGCTCTGTCTTCACTTAAGTTGCGAAGGAATCGGCGCTTGATTCCAAAGCCGTGCGCAAGTATCAGTCATAGGTTCACTTGCACTCCGTGCGAGGAACCCAACCAACAACCGAAAAATAATATGCAAATCGTAAAACTCCTCATCATCGCCGCTGCTGCGTCATTCCTTGCCGCATCATGCTGCCCGAACGCACCGACCCAAGCACCCGCTCCTGTGCAATCTTCGAAGTAATTTCGATTTCAAAAAAGCCCGGCCCGCCCACCAGGCAGGCCGGGTTTTTTATGCCCACCATCTCCCACCAGTGCCGCCCCAAGCCCCCTGCCATCGTCCTTGCCACGCTTAAGCTCTTGGCGGCCTGAGCTTATTCCTCGCCAATCTCAAATCTCAAGTCTTCACTCCGATACATCCACGCCAGCTCGATTTCCCCCCTCAAATGACCGCTTCCACTGCAATCTGGTTCCTCCTTATCGCAAGCATATCGCTTTATCCCATCCTCACGCTTCGTAAGAGCCAACGCACAATCTGGTGGGATTATGCATATCCCCTCGCAGGTGCAATCGTCTGGTTTGCCTTATCGGGTGTCGGATCAACAGTCTCTCTATCCAACTTTGTGGTCGAAATCTTTTGGATTGGAATTCTTTCGTTATCCATACCGTGGGCTAGACTATGTTTGGCGCGATTTCGATCTGAAAAGAGCCACACAGTTTCCTTGTTCTTAACCTTTCTCCCCATCGTAACAGCCGTGGCCATGAGGCTTCTCATGCCAACACTCGCGGAATAGAATTGCAGAATCAGGTCGAGGCGATGGGGTTCAGGAAAACGGAGCCAAGCGAGAGCGGATTCCAGTGGAGTTGAAGAGATCAATCCACCCAGCGAACGCTTGCAGCGGTGGACTCTCGCCCGATCCGATCACCCGCGGGTTCAGTGCGGTTTACCCGTTGGCAAAATGCGTTTTCAGCCCGGCCGCTTGGACATGTAATGTGCCACCGCCTCCGCTCGCGAGCGGACGTGCATCTTGGTGTAGATGTTTTTCAAATGGCTGCGCACCGTTTCGATACTCAGGTGGAGGAAGTCGGCAATTTCCTTGTTGGCGTATCCCTTGGTGAGTAGAACAAGAATTTCCTCCTCGCGGGTCGTTAGAGAGATGGATGGATCCAGGCCGCTGGTTTTGCGGCGAAATGAGGCCACCACATGGCGCGCGATCTCGCTGGTCATGGGCGCTCCGCCGCTCAAGACGTCGAGCAGCGCCGCCCGAAGATCTGCCGGCTTGGTGCGCTTGAGCAGGTAGCCGTCCGCTCCCGACTCCAGTGCAAGAAATAGGATTTCATCCTCGTCCGAGGCGGTCAGCATCACAATCGGAGTCTCAGGCTGCAGCGCCTTGAGCTTGGCCGTGCACTCGATACCCGACATGCGAGGGAGAAACACATCCATGAGGACCACATCCGGCTTGAACTGAGGAATCAAGCGCAAGGCCTCCTCGGCGGACGCGCAGGTGCAGACACAGTCGAAATCAGGAAACGACGAAATCAGCCGCCGCCAGCTTTCCCGGGTGTCGTGCTGGTCTTCCACCAAGGCCACTCGCAGCGGCGGTTTGGCCGCCGTTTGGGCATCGGAATTTGATGGGACGTGTTTCATCGGACGGAGGCCTCCTCGCCACCACGTGTCGCACGCGGCCCACTGCCGTTGCCCGCAAGCGGAAAGTCGGCTTGCGCCGTGGATGATGCTGGCCGGCTTGGGTGCTTCGGCAAGGGAACTTGGAATTCCACCCGACACCCGGCACCCGGCTTGCTGACGATCTGACATCGTCCTCCCACTTCCTTCATTCGTTCCGTCATATTGGTCAAACCGTTGCGCATCGAATCCGCCAGTTCAAGGTCAAAGCCCACTCCGTTGTCTTCGACAATCACCATCAAGGTCTGGCCGCGGCGACAAATTCGCAGGAGCAGTTCCTCGGCCTTGGAATATTTCACCGCATTGTTCAGCGCCTCCTTGACCCCGAGCAGCAAATTCCTGCGCAATGGCAGTTCAAACAACACGTCCGGAAGATCGGCATCCACGTCCAGCCGACACCGAATCGGCGATGATGTCAGGAATCGCTGGGCATGTCGGCAGGCATAATTGGCAAAATCGCGGAGTGTATCCCGCCGTGAATTGACCATCCAGACGACTTCATCCATCGCACCAGAAACAGCGCGGGCCTTTTCGCACAAAGCTTCAAGTCTGGGCCGCACCGGAGATCCCGCGGGCAATTCAGTTTGAACCACTTCCCCTTCGAGCGCGAGCTCTGTTAGCCGGGCACCGAGTTCGTCATGGATGTCGCGTGCGATTCTCGCGCGTTCCGTGTCAAGCATCGCCTGCGCCTTGGACTGCACGGCCAGCTTTGCCACCACCCGCAGATACAGAAGCAGGGTGACGACAACAACTCCCCAAAGGGCGATTTGGAACCACCCGCGCTGCCAAAAACGCTTCTCCAACGGAATAATGACCGGCACCTTGACGGTCATGGTCGGTCTGCGGGCATGCCAGTGCCCATCCCTCGGTAGGAACGCACTCACGACCACAGCCCGGCCCCAGTATCCCGCGGCCTCTTGCCTGAGTTCCCAACCGCGCTCTCCCTCGGGAACCACACGCCATTTTGCATCGGAAGGAATCTCGATCACTCGCCCGTCGGTCAGCTCGATGATCAAGCCGAACAACATCCCCGCCTCGCGATTGTCATTGAACGCCTCCACCGCCAGCACATGGCGGCCGGAATTCAGCAGCAGGCTGATGTCGTATTCCGTGATGCTGCGCCAGTCGCTGCCCGTTCCCAGTCCGCGCCCGTCGAGAATGAGTCGGTAACCGTTGTCCACGCCGATGTGGATTTGCGCACGGGCGACCGTCGCGCCCTGTGGGATGTCAAACGCCCGCCAAAAACGGACCGTTTGCTTGTCGCTGGTTTTTGGAGCCCAAATCCACGCACCGACTCCCCACGTGGGATCTAGGATGCTCTCAGATTGAGGGTCCTCTGTGTTAGGATCATTCACAAAAACGTTTGGAGCCACCGGCTGTGCATGGGCAAAAATCCCAAGGCAAGCTGTCAAAAGCCACGTGACAAAATAGGCTAGCATCCGTGCCCGCATACCGGGAACTGGGCGCAACGCAACCCCGATGAATGTGTCAGTCAGGGTCATGGTATCCTTGAGATTTTTCCGCTCGTGCACAAACATGCATAACTAAACTGAGGCCCCCTACTGCAATATGCAAATTCAAATCCCGGGCCTCCGTGACGGTTTTTCACCCGTTCGGGGGGCTTGTCAACACGCAGCGTCCGCATACGATTTCCTGACTTGATCGTGTAAGTTCCATGCTGCGCATGGTGGTGATCATGGCCGATGCCGTCCGATCCTCCGATGCTGAAAAAACAACCATCCAGTCATCATGATTCCCCAAGATTTCCTGGGATCGTGTGGCTTCACACTCTCCTACTCGCCGCACTACTCGTGAGCGTCCCGTCGGCGCATGCCGCGATCCTGTATGGGCTGAACAGCGACACAGACATCCGGGAAGATGGCTCAGTCAGTGTGACCAACGGCACCAGCCTGCTCGCTGGCGGCACGGCCAGTCCAGTCGCTGACCGTACGGCGGTCTACGTATTCCAACTCCCCAATTTCGGGACCGTGGCCAATCCGTTCACCACGGCGAAATTTCAGTTCAACATCCTAACCAAGTCGGGCACGCCACCGAACGTGGATCTCTACGGCCTCGGTCGCCGGGCAAGCTCGACGGTTCTGGCAAGTGACTACTACGGAGAAACAACAACCGTGGACCTAACGGATGCGACCCTTCTTCAAACTAACATCCTGAGCTCCGCGATTGCGACGGGCGTGCGCTCCACCAGCACCGCAGGCAGCACCAGCTTGATCGACTACCTCAACGCCCAATACGCCTCCGGGGCGGGCGCTGGCCAATACGTGTTCCTGCGTTTCAGCACCAAAGCCGCAGCCACGGGCGCCAACCGTTACGCACTGACCCCGGCGGATACCGGCACGGCGGGGTCCCAAGACACGCGTCCGCAAATCATTTACAATCTCCCCTCGGGATACACCCGCCCCTTCATCTGGGTTCGGGATTCGGAAAAAGCCGGCATCAATGCTAAGATCGCCAGCAATGCATGGGCAAGCAGCGTTCGCAACAGCATGGTCTCGCGAGTCGCCACCGACCTCGCGAACCATCAATCCAACCGCGATGCCTTCCTCCGCGAGTTGCCGGTGGAATGGACACTCGCCACGCCCAAATTCAAAACCATCCCCGCCTATTCTGAGAATTCCGTGCGTTTTCCGGCGGAAGCCAGATTCAACGACGCCGTGGACTGCGCGGTGCTCTACTATCTAACCAGCGATGCAAAATACGCTCGCTGTGCGGCGGACATCCTTCACAACGCGGTGAAAACCCTGCTGCCAGTGACGGCATCGACCAACACCGCCAACGGCGGCTGGATCTTCCAGACCGACTTCCTCAAGGAGGCACGTGTGACCGGCACGCAGTTGCCGATCGTTTACGATTTCCTCCACTCTTGGCTCCAGACCAACCAAGTGTACGACGTCAAAACCGCCAGCATGGTGAACTTTAATTTCGCCGACGCCCAAAGCGTCTTCCGAAAATACTATCAACTGACACGCGACCACGGGCAGAAGGAATCCAACTGGTCCGCGCTGGAGTCCACCACTATGCTCAACAACCTGCTCGCCCTCGACGACGCGGCGGAGCGCTCCACGGCCCTGCAAGTTTACCTCGTCAACAGCACCAGCAAACAGGCATCGCTGGACTATGACTACCGCCACTACACCCAGACGGGCAACATCTGGCCGGAATCCTTGCAATATGCTCGCGCCGTCGGCTGGATCCGTTCCACCCACATGGTTCTGCTAGAGCGGGTGGATCCGAACCTCAACCTGTTCAACGCCTATCCAAACCTCCCCCTAAGCCTCCCCCGCAACAGCTATCTGCGCTACCCGAACGGCGAGCAAATCCTTTTCGGCGATGGACAGCGCTCGGGAACACACGGTGCATTTTTCGAATACGAACTGGTCTATCAACACGCGTTGGCCCGCGGCCGGACGGATCTCACCTCGTTCTTCGGCTCACTCATCAACGGCGGCGTGGCCGATGGGAAATACAATCGTTCCAATCTGCGAAGTTACGCGACACTCGGAACCCAAACCGAGCCGCTACAGCTACTCTGGCAAGTCGCGACGCTATCCGAACCAGCGGTGACGCCCGAACTGCCGCGCACCGATACCCTGCCTTTCGCCGGCATCGCGCTGCAGCGCAACCAGGTCCCGGTCAACAATCCCAATTACGGACTGATGGGCTTCGTCGGCGGAGCCGGGCACATCCATAGCCACGCCACCGGCATGAGCATGGAACTTTACGGCATGGGAGAGGTGATGGGCGCGAAGTCAGGAACCGAGACTTACGGCACGGAGATCAACGAGAACTACTATCGGCTTTTCGCGGCGAACAACACCATCATCGTCAACGGTGCTTCAAGGGGAGAAGGCAGTTGGGGCGGCTTCGACATCAACACCGTTCAGACCGTGGCCATGGAGCCACAGCCGTTTGCAACCGCAGTTTCTCCAAACTTTTCCTTCACCACCAGTTCGTTCGCCGACGACAAAGGAACGCTCGCGGAAGGAACCCAGCAGCGCACGCTCGCCATCGTGCGCACCTCGCCGACCACGGGTTATTACGTGGATGTCTTCCGATCCAAATCCACCGTCACCAACCGCACAGCCACCACACTCAACGGCCCGGTCACCAACCAGTATCATGATTATATCTATCGGAATATCGGCGAGACCGCAGTGGACCTCCGTGCCGATGGCATGACATTGCCGCTCGTCAGCCAGCCCAACCGTTTTCAAAATGACATCGGCGACGCCAACGAGCAACCCGGCTGGCGCTACTTCACCAACACCGCCGTTTCCTATCCAACCACGGCTTCGATGATGGCGCAGTTCGTCGCGACCGTAGGCGGAACGCCGCGCTACATGGACATGCACATGCCAGCAGTCGCGAGCCGCGAGTATGCAAAAGTGGACAGTCCACCCATTGAGGACGGCCCGAGTCCCTACAACACCAAGGCTGCCCCCACGTTGGTCATCCGCCAGATCGGCGAAGCCTGGAACAAGGCCTTCGCCTCCATTTATGAACCGCACTTCGGCAGCACCGGTGGCACCGTACGGAATGTGACTCAACTGCTGCGCTTAGGCATTGTCGTCGGTGTAAAAGTGGAAAGCACGGTGGGACTGAAAAACATGGTGCATTATATCGTCACCAATCCCGCTGCCGGGGAAACCTTCACCGATGCCACCGCCGGCATCACCTTCACCGGACGCTTCGGCATCGCCGCGGACAATGGCGACGGCACAACGACGCTCTATCTCGGAGAAGGCTCATCCCTAGCCTACCGCGGAAACTCCGTGTCGTCCGTTAGTGGATCCGCATCCCAAGCGGAGGTTCTGTTCACTCCCGGCCAGAGTCCCGTCGTCACTTCAAATACCGCGGTGAACGTGGTTGTCGCACCGCCGCCTCCGGGTTTCACCTGGGTTCCCACGGTCGGCGGCACGTATGACTGGACGAACACCGCCAACTGGAACCCCGCAGTCGTTCCTAACACGGTTGGCGGAATCGCCTATAAAAACATCAACATCACCGGCAATCAAACAGTCAACATCAACACCCCTGTTACGCTTGGCGAAATGATCGTTGGCGACAACAGTGGCACGCAAACCACTCTGCTTCAGAAAAACACCAGCGGCTCGTTGGTGATGGATCAGGCGGAAAACGGAACCGCCTACCTCACGCGCACTGCTGGCGGCACTGGCACTGTCACCTTCGCCAGCGATCTCAAGCTCGCCCTCAACGACAACCTCACCGTCCGCTTGGCAGGCGGTTCCGCCAGTTCGACCCTAGTCATCGCTGGCATCCTATCAGGCTCCGGAAAAAGCCTAAGCAAGGAGGGCAGCAGCCTGACCTTGTCACTCACCGGCGCCAACACCTACTCCGGAGCGACCCGTATTGAGGGCGGCATCCTCAGTCTCGGCCACAGCCTAGCTTTGCAAAACAGCGTGCTGGACACCGCTAACAGCATCACCGGTGACGCAACTAGCGGACTCAGAACCGCGTTAGCCTCGCTAACACTCGGCGGCCTCACAGGTTCAAAAAACCTCGCCTCGATGTTCACCACCACATCCGGCGGACACTCCAGCTTGGCCGCGCTGACACTCAATCCAGACACAGGATTGTCTTTCGACCACTCTGGCGTCATTGCCAACGGTGCGGCTGGCATGACACTCACCAAGATCGGTCTCGGCACACAGACTCTCTCGGGGTCAAACACCTATACCGGAGCCACCACGATTTCCGCTGGCACCCTAGAAGTCGCAGGTTCCGGGAAACTCGGCAATGGAGCATATACCGGAAATATCGTCATCAGCAGTGGCGCAGTCATGACATACAGCAGCAATGCCGCCCAGACGCTCTCAGGTTCCATCAGCGGATCAGGAACACTCGTCAAGACCACCGGCACTGGCGCACTGACCATTGGCGGATCCAACACCTCCTTCACCGGACCCGTCACACTCAACTCAGGCACGCTCACTTTAGCGAACAGCAACGCCCTCAGCGCGGCCAACGCGCTAACTCTAAGCGGGACCTCCGCACTCAAGACGTCCGTTCAAAACGCCACCGTCAACGCGCCCATCAACGCAAACGGCACTCCTGAAATCCACGCACCGGATTTCGGCACTGGCAGCACGGTTTCCACCCTGACTCTCGGCGGGGCGATCTCCGGCTCGGGTGATGTGACATTTTCATCGTTGTCCACCGTCGCCACGAATTCTCAGCAAACGATCCGGCTCAACGCGCAGAGCAACTACACAGGCGACACCATCCTCAATCCTGCCGACAGTGATGCCAATCTAATCGTCAAACTTGGTATCGCCAACGCCCTACCAACAACCACGGTGCTCGCGATCAACGGCGTCGCCGGCGGTGGCAGCGGCCGTTTCACCGAGTTCGATCTCGGCGGATTCAACCAGATGATCGGTGGCTTGCAAAACACACCCGCCGGTAGCCTGAGATCCCAGCAGGTCCTCAACTCGGGTGCTGCTGCCACACTTACGGTCAACAACACCACGGACCACGCCTTCTCAGGCATTCTGAACGGTAACAACCTCAGCTTCGCAAAAACCGGTTCCGGGACGCAGACGCTCGCCGGTGTGAACACGATGACCGGCACCACCACCATCAGCGGAGGCAGGCTTCTCGGTGTGGTCGGGGGTAGCTCCGCGAGTTCTTCCGTAGTCCTCAACAACGCGCTGGCGACCTTCGGCATATCTATCACGAACAACACTCAAAGCTGGACCTGTGCTGCGCTTTCAACAACCGCTGCGGGAAATCTGGAATTCAACTTTGGCTCAATTCCCCCCGGTGCCGCCAGCCCGCTTGTCGTCACGGGACTTGCCGCATTTTCCATCCCTCCCACGGTGCGCGTCATCACCAGCAACGGTCTCTCGCCGGGTATCTATCCGCTCATGACCTGGGGATCAACTTCCGGCGCGGCTCCCTCGGTGGTCAATGTTCTTAACCCATCCGGCACCGGCGGATTGGCAGATGGAAGCAAGGCCAGTCTATCAATAACAGGAAAAACGCTGAATCTGGTAATCATCGCCGTGCCCGTTACCGTCAAAGCCAACAACACCAACAATCTCAATCTCGGAACCAGCTGGGTCGGCAACGCAGCACCGGATCCCTCCGCGACCGCTATTTGGAACAACACGGTCACCTCCGCCAACACCACCGTGCTCGGCGCGGA
>JBEGOB010000318.1:0-3347 GCA_041182265.1 Verrucomicrobiota bacterium
CACGCCGATATTGGGTGCTGTGGCTGGAAAGGAGGTGAAATTAGCGAGACTTGGGGATTTCTGCACTGCAACACGAAGACGCGCCTTACCCGAAACGCGGTCTCTCTCCAGAAAGCGAATAGTTGGATAGGCACGGCGCATGCTCGCAGCATCATGGAATCCTTCCCCCGCAAGCTTCGAACGCTCCACAAGCCCTGCAGCAACAATTCGTGCAACAAGTGCTGGCTGGGGAATCAGAAAGTCGAAACCCAAGTTTCTTAGCGCATATTCACTTAAATCATTCAAACCGTCACCATCTGTGTCAATGTCATCTCGCGGACTCACCGAGACAGATATGCTTGTCCTTGCTGTCGCACCATCATCATCAGTCACAGTTAGATCAATATTGGTCACTCCAAAAGCCAAGGAAATCGTTGGGTTTGCTCCTGATTCGCTTCCATCGAGCCAAGTCCATTCGTGGCGAACAATTGTCCCGTCAACATCGCTGCTACTGCTACCGTTGAGCACAACCTGATTGCCCGTCGTACTAAACGTCGCGCGCGCGGCGGGAGGAAGATTGAGTCCGCCTGTATCCACCGTCACCCCGGCACTTACGAAAGTTTGTACCGCACCCAGGTTATCGGGATTGCTGGTATCAATCCCTAGACCCGTGATGTCTAGTGTGGGTAAATTCGGAGCATCCACGGTGATGAAAAAGGTGCCGCCGGAAGTGTCTGTCACCGTCTGGGTGGTGTAACCCAATGGATCGCTTCCAGGCCGCCTTACATCCGTGTAGAGACAATACATCGGCGTGATCTGATCCAATATAAGCCAAAGAGAGGATGCGTCGGAAAATGGATTTTGACGTATGTTCAAAATCCGCAAATTCTTGGCGTATTCAAGTCCAGATAGGTTGGTAATCCCACGCCCTGAAAGATTCAGGTTTGTCAAAGTCAGCAGGTTCGCTTCGGTAATTGGCCCCGTGGGGCGACTCAGAGCCACCCGCAAAGCGGCCTCAAGTGCTGGATCCGAAATCGTGACGACCCGCTCGACAACCACATCAAATATCGTCGAAGAACTTGCCCCATCATCGTCCGTAACTGTTAATGAAATCGCTGTCGTCGTCCCCGGGACCAATACGATCGCAGCAGTCATGCCACTCGCGCTTCCTCCACTCCAACTCCATGCATAATTTACGATTGTTCCATCCACATCACCACTGCCCGCTGCACTCAGTGTTCCCGCGCCGGTAAGCGCATCGTTGATCGTAAAAACTCCGCTTGCTGCAGGCGGAAGGTTCACGATTCCAGTCTCCACAACCACTCCCAAGCCCGAGAATGTCTGAAGCGCCCCTAAATTCGCAGGGTTGCTAGTGTCAATTCCAAGACCACTGATGTCGAGAGTCGGCAAATTAGGTGCATCAACCGTTATGAAGAAAATATTCCCGGATGTATCAGTTACAGTTTGTGTGGTATAACCTATGGGATCGATACCCGGTCTTCGCACATCCGTGTAGAGACAATACATCGGAGTGATCTGATCCAAAACACGCCATAGCGCAGCAGCATCGACAAATGCATTACGCCGAATATTCAAAATCCGCAAATTTGTCGCAAATTCCAGACCGCTGAGATCAGCAATCCCGAGACCTGATAGATCGAGATTCCTCAAGCTCAAAAAATCCAAGTTCGTAATGTTGCCGGTTGGCTTGCCCAACGCAGTTCGAATGGCTGCCAGAAGTGCATTATCAGGAATAAGCACCGCAACGGGAGTGCGAGTATCAACTCTCACATTCCCGGTGACCGCGCTACCAACGCCGCCAAGAACATGGGCCGATGGCAGAACGAATAGGCCTGCACAAACTAGGGGAACGGCGAATTTCATGGTATTACAAAGATTGGCGGACGTATGAAACAATAACTCGATATTTGAAAGAGATTACACACTCAGCTTTGAAGGTTAAAGGGGGGACTTGCATTTACAATAAAGCACTAAAATTTCAGCCCGAACCTTAACGGTTCACTCGACGAAGACGAATGTATCGCTTGGCCTCTGGAGTGCTTGGCACATTATCCCGAACTTTGATCAGTCCATTGTGTCGCGAGACAAGCGTCGTATGCTTTTTACCGCTCCCCCAATCGACAAGATTTGAGGAAACTTCTGCCAGCCGAGTGGCGTCTTCACGACCGAGTGAATCAGGAAAGGTGATTGTTTTATATTTTTGCCCATCAATCACCAAAACTCCGATTCTAGGCTCATTCAGAGTCGGCTTGATGATCTTCGTGCCAACCACGTCTCTCGTCGCGAGCAAATCCATCGATATCTTTTTCACTTTGGTTGCCGATAAAGCACTGGCAGTTAGCTTGAACGTAAATGGATTTTCATCCGCATCATTGCTTGCAATATAAATGGTTGCCGTTCGTGTCCCCTTCGCAGTCGGCTTGAATGTGATCGTAAAGGTGGCACTTGCACCCGCACTCAGAGACGTCTTGCTCAATGAACTGATGGTGTATTCTGCCGCATGAGTTCCATTTTTAGTTGTCGCCAAACCGCTGAGTGTTGCAGTGCCGACGTTCTTGATGGTAAACTTTTTTGTAACTACCGTTTTTCCAATCGTGGCGCTACCAAAACTCACCGTGGACTTCTTATGGGTGAGCTCCTTAGCCTCCCGGACGGAAATTTCTGGCTGCGTTCCAATGCCCGTGAGCGCAATGTTGAACGGACTTTCATCAGCATCATTGCTTGATATCTGGATCTCCGCCGTTCTCGTGCCCATCTCACTCGGCTTGAAGACTAACGTGAATGTCGTGCTTTCTCCTGGCGCGAGGGTGGGCTCACTCAAGCCCTCGACAAGGTAGTCTGCTGAGTGTGTCCCACTCGAAGTGATGACCAGTCCGGATAGGTCGCTCGTTCCCAAATTCCGAATGACGATATTCTTGGAAACCTGCGCTGACACGAGGACCGAACCGAAGGAAAGCGAACCCACTCCATCTTGTAAATTCCCATCCACCGATTCTTCCACGGCGATCTCTGGGGCAAACTCCGCCATTCCGACGGCCAAGTATCCCAACCATGAACTGCCAGCATAACCTCTCGAACCATCCAAGTAGTGCACCATGAAAGATCCGCTTGTAAGTGGATAGAAGACGTCTTCGCCCATTTCTGGAGCATCACCTTCCAGAAAAACCTGGGTCAGTCCGGATCCTGCGAATGCACGGTTCCCAATTTCATCAACCTCTTCTGGAATCGTAATCGACTTCAAATTCGTGCAGTTGGAGAAGGCCTCAACTCCAATCTCGTCGGTATCTTCAGAGAGAACAACGCGCGACAAGGCGCAGCAGCCAGAAAATGCGTAATCTCCAATTTGT
>JBEGOB010000319.1:0-12016 GCA_041182265.1 Verrucomicrobiota bacterium
AAATGAAGGGAGACGCGACTCCCGCGAACCTTGCCTTGTGGAGCTTGAGGGATTTGCGGAAAGGAATTGCTTGAATGAAGTTCTAGCGGCTTGTCGAACGTTCGGTTTTCATGATTCAAAGGTCCGCATGTCGAGCCTGTCCCAGACTTCGAGAGTCTTTGTGGAACAGAGCGTTGACAGTTAGAAGGGGTGGGGATGGAAGTCCGAAACCATCCAACGGTGTCCAATATTGGCCTCATGAGGTGGCGTAAATCTTGGCGAGAGGCGCCAAGGCCTGGGTCCAGGTGCGCTTGGTATCGAGATAACTTTTCAACCAACGGATAAACTTCAGCGTGCGCTGCGTGAGGCGCTGGATGGCTTTTTGGAGGATCGTCAAACCACCACATCCTTTGTTATTCGATTCCTCGTCCCAATCCACAAGGGTTTGTGCTTTACGTTTGGTCTCTGCCTCGTTGCGGATGCCGGTCTCTCGAAAAATCTGCTCCTCCATGAGAGTCATCAGGTTATGAGTTAAACATAACAAGCGATCTTGGCAGGTTTTTGCATTCGGGATAGTGGCAAATAGTTAGATTTCACCGAGTTTATTTTTGAACTCATCGAAGACTTTCTCAAGGTCCCAGCTGCACTTGTAGAGCAAGTCGATTATAGGCCCGTCCCTTTGTTTTGTTTCTTTGTCTCTTTGTCGTCCTGCAAGCTTCGGTTGAAACACAGGGGCGTAACGTAGATGAGCAGAATTCATCACCCCTTCAACCTAGCGAGATCGGCGAAATCCTGCGGTCGCCCGGTCGCCTTTTTGTTACGCATGAGTTCCTCTTTGCCGATGGCTTGGATCTGGAAGCCGTCAAGGCAAACAGGAATTCGGGTAGCCCATGCCTCCTCCCATGTCACTCCGCTGATGCCGGTGAGCAGGTCGATGCGGTTTGGTGCGCGCCCCAACTGAATGACCTGTCCTGCTTCGAGAAAGTCATCGCGGGTGATTCCGGTGTTTCCGAACCCAAAGGACTCGATCACTCCAAAAAGCTTGTCGGCGTTTTCGGACGATACGAGCACCATTAGATCGATGTCCTCCGTAAAGCGGGGTGCACCGTGAAACGCGAGCGCATAGCCGCCGACGAGGAGGAAATCAACTTTCCGAGAGAGGCACAATTCGATGAACTCTCTGATGTCCTTGTGTAGCGTCATTGGCGTCAGGGTAAAACATGGCTCCACGCCTGAGAATCTCCGCGAAGATTTCCATGGCTTCCTCGGATTTCTCGATGAGGGGCGGTATGCCCTCGGATTCCAAAGGCCGCTTGATCGCAAGCTTTTCCATAGACAGAGCCTAGCATGAGGGAAGGGTTTGTCGAGGACTCCGCAGGATGGTAACGCGAAACATCAATATTTTAAAGTGACAGACAAATAATAGAATACCGTCTTGTCATTGGGTTTGATGGCGCAAAGGGGGAAATTTTGGCTAGCTTTGGCTGTAACCATGGGCGCTGGGCGCAAAAAAGCCGGCGACCCTTGTGAGGGTTACCGGCTTGGTGATTGAGATCAGACAGGCTGATGCCCGCCTGATCTTGGAGTCTTACTCGGCGGTGCCGGCAGCTTCTGCTTCCGCAGCGGCTTGGTCGCGGAGCCAGGCGCGGCGTGACATTTTCACGCGGCCTTTTTCATCGACTCCGAGGCACTTGGCGGTGATGACGTCGCCTTTTTTGACGATGTCCTCCACTTTTTCAGTGCGGCCTTCGGCGAGTTCGGACACGTGAACGAGTCCGTCTTTGCCAGGGAGCACTTCCATGAATGCACCGAACTGGGTGATGGAAACGACCTTGCCGGTGTAAACCTTGCCCACTTCGATTTCCTGGAACATGCGGTCGATCATCGCCTTGGCGCGATCGAGGCCTTCTTGCTTGGAAGCGTAGATGTGCACGGTGCCGTCGTCCTCGATGTTGATCTCGGCGCCGGACTCGGCCTGGATGCCTTTGATGTTCTTGCCGCCTGGTCCAATGAGCTCGCCAATGCGGTCTGCTGGGATTTTGACGGAAACAATGCGTGGGGCGTGCGGGCTGAGTTGCTTTGGCTCGATGATGGACTCTGCCATCTTTTCGATGATTTTGGTGCGGCCTGCTTTGGCGATGTGGATCGCTTCTTCAAGCATGGCGAGCGGGAGGCCGGCGAGCTTGAGGTCGAGCTGGTAGCCGGTGACACCTTCGCTGGTGCCGCAAAGCTTGAAGTCCATGTCGCCGTAGAAATCTTCGGAACCGATGATGTCGAGGAGCATCTTGTGGGCCTTCATCGAGCCGTCTTCGTTGTTCTCGGTGACGAGGCCAACGGAAATACCACCGACCGGGCGGATGAGCGGGACCCCGGCGTCGAGGAGAGCCATGGTGCCTGCGCAAACGGAGGCCATCGAGGTGGAACCGTTGGATTCCATGACTTCCGAGGAAACGCGGATGGCGTAGGGGAAGACGGATTCGTCAGGGATAACCGGCTCGATGGAGCGCTCTGCGAGCGAGCCGTGGCCGATTTCGCGGCGGTTGATGCCACCCATGCGTCCGCATTCGCCGACGGAGAATGGAGGGAAGTTGTAGTGGAGGATGAAGCGCTTCTCGTCTTCGCCACCGGCGTAGTTGTCGAAGTGTTGCTTCTCGTCGGCGGGTGCCAGCGTGGTGATGGCGAGTGCCTGAGTTTCTCCGCGGGAGAAAATAGCGGAGCCGTGAACGCGTGGCAGGGTGCCGACTTCGCCGTAGAGCGAGCGGAGGTCACCGATGGCACGGCCGTCGGCGCGAACGCCTTTTTCCATGATGGAGATGCGGAATGCCTTTTTCTGAAGGTATTCGAAAGCTTGCTCGACGTCGAAGTCAGTCGCTTCTGGAGCGCGCTCCTTGATCGCGGCTTCCACTTCGTCGCGGAGGGCGCCGACTTTCTTGGCGCGCTCGGTTTTGGAAGGTGCATAGATGGCGGACTCGATGCGGTCGCCAGCGATTTCGTAAGCGATTTCAAGCAGGTTTTCCTTGGCGAGGGTGAGTTCGTAGGAACGCTTTTCCTTGCCGGCGAGCTTCACGAGTTCTTCCTGAGCGGCCACCAGCTTGGCGACGGCTTCTTGGGCGAAATGAAGGGCCTTGATGAATTCGTCTTCAGGGATTTCGTCGGCTTGGCCTTCGATCATGATGACGTTGGTCTTGTCGCCGACGTAGATCAGGTCGAGGTCGCTGTCAGCGCGCTCGTCGTGAGTTGGGTTGATGACGAAATTTCCGTCAACGCGTCCGACGCGCACTGCGCCGATCGGGCCGGCGAAGGGGATGTCGGAAAGGCAGAGGGCGGCGGAGGCGCCGTTCATCGCGAGGATGTCGGAATCGTTCACGCCGTCGGCACTGAGGAGGATGGCAACGATTTGCGTTTCGTAAAGGTAGCCTTTCGGGAAGAGCGGACGCAGTGGGCGGTCCGTCATGCGGCAGGTGAGGATTTCCTTTTCGGTTGGGCGGCCTTCGCGCTTGAAGTAGCCGCCTGGGAATACGCCGGCAGCGGTGGCTTTTTCCTTATATTCCACGGAAAGTGGGAACCAAGTCTGGCCAGGCTTCACCTTGGTGGAAGAGACGGCAGTGACGAGGATGATGGTGTCGCCGCAGCGGACGGTGACGGCGCCATCGGCGAGTTTGGCAATTTTGCCGGTTTCGAACGTCATCGGATTGGTTCCGACATCGGCCGTGAGTGTATGGATATTCATAATCTGTCTTATTTTCTTATTTCAGTGCGTACAGCCCGAACGGCGGGATGCCGTGCGGGCATTCATCATTTCAGACAAATTCCCCGGCGCGCATATTGGCGGCCGGGGAGAAATTTTGTCTGGCGATCCGGACGGCTCATCGGAGAGCCCGGACCGATTTACAAAACAGCCACGGGGGATTCCCGTGGCCGTCTTGTGAAAGTTGGGGTTAGCGGCGGAGTCCGAGGCCTTGGATGACCTGCTGGTAGCGCTCGTCGGAGCCCTTTTTGATGTAATCAAGGAGCTTGCGGCGCTGAGAAACCAAGGTGAGAAGTCCGCGGCGCGACGAGAAATCCTTTTTGTGGATGTTCAAGTGATCCGTGAGGTGGAAAATGCGCTGGGTGAGGAGAGCCACTTGATAAGGGGCGCTGCCGGTGTCTCCTTCGTGGAGTTGATAGTCTTTCAGGTTGATTTCTTTAGTGTCGCTCATGGTCGTAGGGGATGGATCCAGCAGAATGACTGTGTCAGCGGCCGAACCGTCCTAGGTTGGAGGTTGAGCGCGGAAGAAAGCTCCTAGCAGCCGGATTTGCAAGATAATTGAGGCGCGAGTTCATTTTTTTAAAAAATAATCACGCGCGCCATGTTCTTGTGACGGGCATCGCTGGAACATGAAATTTCCGCGGGTGTGGCAGGTCAGGCCTGATTCATAGACACCGACTTAGCGTGCGCATGCTATGACTCCACGCCGCTTGATCCGGCGGTGGAAATTGCAGAAGTGATTGGAAAATAAACCCAATCTTCCAAGCTCGGGAGCTTGCTTCTCCCTCAAAACAGCAACATGTTACCGGCGTGTTTCGAGTTTTTTCTGTCATTTCCGCCGTTGTTTTCGGGCTCTTGTCCGCAGGGGCGCTGCATGCGCAAGAGGCGGATCAAGTCACTCAAGAGGTGAAATCAGCCGCTGCGGATGCGCCTGCACCTGCGCAGAAACCCGCGAAAGTGGTGGTCATCCCAGTGCGCGCCCAGATCGCCGCACCCGAGCTTTATATCCTCCGCCGTGGTCTTAAGGAGGCGATCGAACAAAAAGTCGATACGGTTGTTCTTGATATGGAAACTCCAGGTGGCGCGCTGGATGTGACCTTTGAAATGCTCAAAGCGTTGGAGAAATTTCCCGGAAAGACCGTCACCTACATCAACAGCGAGGCCATTTCCGCTGGGGCGCTCATCTCGGCTGGCACGGATGAAATCCACTTCGCTCCTGGCGCGGTCATTGGTGCCGCGGCCCCCGTTCTTGCCACTGGCGGCGAGATTGACGAGACCATGCGTGGGAAAATCGTCAGCTATCTCCGCGCCCGCGTCCGTGCCATTTCCGAGGGCAAGGGATACCGCGGCGAGGTGATTTCTGCGATGATCGACATGGATTACGAGCTGAAGATCGACGGCGAGATCATCAAGCCCAAGGGCGAGCTCCTCTCCCTGACCGCCTCCGAGGCCATGAAACTTTATGGCAATCCGCCCCAGCCACTCCTCGGTGCGGGCATTTCCGAAAATATCACTGCGCTGCTTGACCACCTGCATGGAGCCGGAAATTACTCGGTCGTCACCCTAGAAGTCACTTGGTCTGAGAAGTTTGCGCAATATCTGACACTCGCGACTCCGATCCTGCTCGGACTTGGCCTTCTTGGGCTGTTCATCGAATTTAAAACACCAGGATTCGGGATTTTCGGGATTCTGGGCCTTAGCTTCCTTGGCCTCGTCTTCTTCGGCCAATACGCCGCCGGACTTTCCGGGCACGAGCCGCTCTTGTTCTTCATCATCGGCATCACCTTGGTCGTGATTGACCTGATTTTCTTCCCTGGGACCTTCGTGCTGGCCTTGCTTGGCATCACTCTGATGCTCGGCTCCCTCGTCTGGGCCATGAGCGACTTATGGCCGCAGGAGCCACTTGAATTCTCCAGCGACGTCTTCGTCAGGCCGATCGCCAACGTGCTCGCGGGAGTGATTCTGGCGATGTTGATGTTTCTCGGATTGCTGAAATTTCTCCCACGCGGCGGACTTTGGGGGCACATGGTTCTCGACGCCGCTGTGCGTGGCGAGCCGGGTGGCTACGTGACGCCTGCCGATCGCGCCGCCACCATGGCTGGCCAGCGCGGCGTCGCCGTCACCCCGCTGCTCCCCAGCGGCCAAGTCGAAATCGCTGGCAAACGCTATGAAGCGCGCCTCGCCGTTGGCTCTGCGGATGCCGGTGCGCCGGTCGTCGTCACTCGGCAAGGTGAATTCAGCCTGATCGTGGAGGTGCTCTCATGACCTTGATTGTCCTGCTCTTCGCCTTGGGGGTTTCGCTGATCGCGCTCGAAGTGATCGTGCCCGGGGCCATTCTTGGCAGCATCGGCGCGGTGATGATGTTCGCCGGTTGCGTGATTGCGTTTCTTGAATTTGGAACGGGTGGGGGACTTCTCGCCTTACTTGCCGCGCTGCTGATTGCGGGTGCAGCCTTGTTTTTCGAATTCCGCATACTTCCGAAAACGCGTTTGGGAAAACGTGCTTTCCTCACCAAGGAAATCACCGCCGTCAGCCAAGCCGTCGGCAAAGAGGCCCGGGATTTGATCGGAAAAAACGCTGCTGCACTGACGATGCTCTCGCCCAGCGGCTATGTCAGCGTGGACGGTCAGCGTTATGAGGCCTTCTGCCAATCCGGCCAAGCTCCCGTCGGCGCCACTCTCCAAATCATTGATGCGGACAATTTCCGTCTCATCGTTTCTGAAACAAAACCACTGAACCCTAGTAACTACAACCATGCCTGACTTCTCAACCATCATCCTCATCGTCGTCGCCGTCCTCGGACTGGCGATTTTCGGAATTGTCCTCTCATTTTTCAGCGTTTGGCTGCGCGCGTGGCTTGCCGGTGCCTACGTCGGCTTCACGGATCTCGTCGCCATGCGCCTCCGCCAAGTGCCTTATGGCATGGTTGTGGACGCACGCATCACGGCGAAGAAGGCCGGAATCGAAATTCCCATCAATGACATCGAAGCGCATTTCCTCGCAGGTGGAAATGTCATTCCCACGATCCAAGCCCTCATTGCCGCGCGCAAAGCTGGCATTGAGTTGGACTGGGACCGCGCCTGCGCCATCGACCTCGCCACCAAAGGTTCCGGAAAAAGCGTCGTCGAAGCGGTCCGCACCTCGGTTGACCCCAAAGTCATTGATTGCCCGAATCCCGCCTCCGGCCGCACCACCATCGACGGTGTCGCCAAAGATGGCATCCAAGTCAAAGTCCGCGCCCGCGTCACCGTCCGCACCAATCTCGACCGCTTCGTTGGCGGCGCGAAGGAGGAAACCATCATCGCTCGTGTTGGCGAAGGCATCGTCACCACCATCGGCTCTGCGGAGTCCTACAAAACCGTGCTCGAATCGCCAGACTCGATTTCCAAAGTCGTCCTCCACCGTGGTCTCGACGTTGGGACCGCGTTTGAAATTCTCTCCATCGACATCGCGGACGTTGATGTCGGCGAGAACGTCGGGGCACAACTGCAAGAGGCTCAGGCTGAAGCGAACAAAAACATGGCCCAAGCCCAAGCGGAAATTCGCCGTGCTGCCGCCGTGGCTCTAGAACAAGAAATGGTCGCCCGCGTTGCGGAAATGAAAGCCAAGGTCGTCGAAGCCGAGGCACAAGTGCCACTTGCCATTGCCGAAGCCTTCCGCAGCGGCCGTCTTGGCGTGATGGACTACTACAAGATGGAGAACGTCAAAGCCGACACCGAGATGCGCTCCAGCATTTCCAAGCCGGAAACCAGCGCCTGAGGCACCTAACGCTCCCATCTCATGAACTGGATCCTCGATAATCTCCAAATCGTCATCATCGTCGTGCTTGCCCTCGGCTCCTGGCTTTCCAGCCGCATGGAGGCGAAGAAAAAGGCCCAAGAAGAAATGGAGTATGAGGAAACCTACGAGCCGGAGCCTGAGCCCGCCCCTATGCCGCGCCCGCAAGCATCCGTCCCGCCTCCCTTGGTGCGGCCGGTGCTGCGGCAAACGCTGCCGCCCGAGCTGCCCACCGCCGCCGCCCGTTATGAGGCGGCCGCAGAGGCCGCCTCCGTGCTGAAACACCAGCGCGATCTCGAAGAACGCTTGCGCCAAATCCGCGAAACCAAGGCAAACACCACCGGTGGTGCCGCCGCAACCCGCAACCGGTTGGCAAGCAAGGGACAGCCGACTCCGCGCCCCAGCGCCGCCACGCTCCCAAGCATCCGCTCCAGCATCCGCAAGCGGAGCGAACTCCGCCGCGACATCGTCATGCGCGAGGTGCTCGGTTCCCCGCTTGGCCTGCGCTAATCCGCCACCCGCCGATTTTTAATCCGCTTGCCGTGGGGACTCCCCCCGCTACGTTTTCCACATCTCCGAGCCTGTCTCATGTCCGTCATCTCCACCGTTCTCCAAGTTATCCTGTTGATTTTCGTCGTCTTGATGATTTTCAACGTCATCATTTTCGTCCATGAACTCGGCCATTTCCTCGCAGGAAAATGGCGCGGATTGCGCATCGACCGCTTCCAAATCTGGTTCGGAAAGCCAATTTGGAAAAAAGAAATCAACGGCGTCCAATACGGACTCGGCTGGATTCCGGCAGGCGGCTTCGTCGCCCTTCCGCAAATGGCGCCCATGGAAGCCTTCGAAGGTAAAAACTCCGATGAAAAGCCGCTGCCACCGATCACCCCGCTCGACAAAATCATCGTTGCCTTCGCCGGCCCGCTTTTCTCGATGCTGCTTGCCCTGCTCTCCGCAGTGGTCGTTTGGAAAGTCGGCAAGCCTGCGGATTTCATTCCAAACACCGAGATTGGCTACCTCGTTCCCGGCAGTCCAGCCGCCAAGGCCGGCTTACAACTCGGTGATAAAATCACTGCCATCAATGGTGATCCCGTCCGCGGATTTGCTGGTTCGCTCGACTCAGTGACTGAGCGCATCATCCTAAGTCGCGGAAAAGAAATCACTTACACCATCGAGCGTCCCGGCGCACCCGAGCCACTCACCCTGCGTTCTGGCTTTGAAACGGAGGACAGCCGCTGGTTCCAGCGCCGTGGCCTCCGCCAAGTCGGCATCGGAACTTCAGGTGACGCCATCGTCGGCAAGGTCATGAAAAACAGCCCCGCCGCCGATGCCGGGCTCACCAAGGGCGACCAAGTCCTCTCGATCGACGGCAAGAAACTCTACAGCCTCCAACAGTTTTCCCAATACCTCCGCGACGAGAAATGGAAAACCGTCAGCCTCCAAGTCCGCGCCACCACTGGCGACACCCGCGAAGTTGCGATCACCCCAGAGCGGCCCATTCAGCCGGAAGGCACCGACCCGATGATTGGCATCGAGTGGGATTTCGTCGGCCAAGTGGATTCTCGCATCACCCATCCCGGCCCGATCAAGCAGGTCAAGGACAGCTTGGAAATGATGTGGGTCACCATCACCAGCGTCATTTCCCCGGATTCGAACATTGGGGTGGACCACTTGAGCGGCCCGGTCGGCATCGCGAAAATGCAGTATCAACTGCTGCAAATGGATGATGGCTGGCGGCGCATCCTCGCCTTCATGGTTCTCTTCAACGTGAACCTCGCCGTCCTCAACATGATGCCCTTCCCCGTGCTCGACGGTGGCCACATCACCCTTGCCATTCTTGAGAAAATTTTCGGTCGCCCCGTTCAAGCCCGCCCCTTGGAAATCCTCCAAACCCTCTGCGCCGTGGCTCTGATCTCGCTCATGCTCTTCGTGACGAGCAAAGACATCGGCGACGACTTCGGCCGCGGCTCTTCCAAAAAGCAGGAAATCATCTTCCCGGACTGAGCCACGCGTTACGAGAAATTCAGCGCATCCATGTCGAAGACGACCGTGACATCCTCCGGCAGCGTCGTCCGCGCCAAGACTGCCTGCACGTGCTGCGTCAGCAACCGGGCGCGGCGGGCGCGCAGCGTGATTTGAAAGCGGAATTGACCGTGGGACCGGATCAGCGGTGAGGGTAAAACCTCGCCCAGCGTGATCCCCTTCGGCAAATTTTCCGCCAAGCGCAAATGCAAGGTTTGCAGGGTGAACTCCGCGCGCCTCTCGTGCGTGGATCGCGACGTCAAAACCGCACAATGCCCATACGGCGGGAAGGCAAACTCGCGGCGGAACTCCATCTCCTGCTCGGAATACCCGTCAAAATCATGCTTCCGCGCATACTGGATCGAGGGCGAGTGCGGCGTGAACGTCTGCACAATCACCTCGCCCTCCAAGTCCCCGCGCCCCGCTCGCCCCGCCACTTGCGTGATCAACTGAAACGTCCGCTCACCCGCCCGGAAGTCCGGAACATGCAGTCCCAGATCCGCATTCAAAATCCCCACCAAGGTCACATTCGGGAAATGCAAACCCTTCGCAATCATCTGCGTTCCTATCAAAATATCAATTTTGTGCGTCTTAAATGCATGCAAGGTGTCTCGCAGCGCATTCTTCCGCCGCATCGCATCCGCATCGATCCGCGCAAACTTCGCCTTCGGAAAAACCTTGCTCAAGACCTCCTCCACCTTCTGCGTCCCATATCCCTGAAGCAAAATCCCCGGGTCCCGGCACTCCGGACACTTTCGCGGAACGATCGACTGGTGGCCACAAACATGGCAAACCAAGCGCTCATCCGTCCGGTGATATGTCAGCGCGACGGCGCAATGCGGGCACTGGCAAACATGCCCGCACGCCGTGCATTGCAACGAACGGGCAAAGCCCCGGCGGTTCAAAAATAGAATCGACTGCTCACCCTTCTCCAAGCGCTGCTCGATAGCGGTGCGCAGTTTATCCGATAGAATGGCAACCCCGCCCTTTTGTTTCTTGGTCTCCAAGCGCATGTCCACCACCCGCACCAAGGGCATCGACTGCCCGTCCGCGCGCTCGTTCAAGCGCACCAACTCGTATTTATCCTTCTGCGTGTTTTGCCAAGATTCCAACGATGGCGTGGCGGACCCGAGCACGATCGCGCATGGCTCAAAAGCCGCGCGCAACACCGCGATGTCCCGCCCGTGGTAGCGTGGCACATTCTCCTGCTTGTAGGTATTTTCATGCTCCTCATCCACCAAGATCAGCCCCAAATCCGGCAAGGGCGCAAAAACCGCAGACCGCGCACCGATGACAATCCGCGCCTTCCCCTTGCGGATTCGGTGCCATTCATCGAAGCGCTCACCCTGCGAGAGATTCGAGTGCAAAACTGCGACCAGCTCCTGCATCGCGGCAAAGCGTGATTTGAAACGTCGCACGGTCTGCGGCGTCAGGGAAATTTCCGGCACCAGCACCAGCACCGTTTTCCCGAGATCGAGCGCACGCTGCGCCGCTTGCAAGTAAACCTCCGTTTTCCCCGAGCCCGTGACGCCGAGCAGCAAGATCGGTCGCGCCGTCTCGGGTGCCGCCAACGCCGCCAACACGGATTCCAGCGCCGCTGCTTGCCCGGCATTGAGCGTCAAGGGCTTGGACTCTAAAATCTCCTCGATCTGGTCTGCATCCGGATCGCGCCGGACCTCCTCGGCCTCCAAGCGGATCAAACCCGACTTTTCCAAAGCCTTCAAAGCCGCCGCATTCCCATCGCCCAAATCCGCAACCGCCAAGCGCTGCTCCGGCGCATGCGTCAGCAGGGATAAAATCGTAAACTGGCGTGGCGCGCGCTTTTCCAGCTTCGCAAGCACCGCCGCATCTGGCGTAGCCACCAACACCGCAACCCGCCGTGTTTTCGCAGAATTTTCCTCCGACCGCACACCTTCCGGTAAAATCGACCGAATCACCGACTCCAAGCTGGAGCCATAATAGTGCGCAATCCAGTCCGCCGTCCTCAACAACACCGGCGTTATCAATGGCTCCGGATCAATCAACGACTCCAACTCACGCAGCGCAAAATCCGCTTGTTCCGGCTCAGCGAGCGCCAGCACCGTGCCCGTCGCAGAGCGCCGCCGCAGCGGAATGCGCACCCGGCAGCCCGCCTGCACGTTCAGACCCGCCGGAATGGCGTAGTCGAAGACAAGCTCCGAGGGTCCGTCGATCAACACACGCGCATTCACTGGCACACAAGATGCCCGGCTAGGGACGCCGGGCCAAGATTCATTTCTCACGAAAAATCACTCGGTCTCACCCGCAGCGATCGCCAATTTTTTGGCAATTTCCCCATGCGCCTTTACCACCGCCAAACGCGCAGAATTTACGCCCGACGTCACGAGATGCGCTTCGCCACGCGCGCGCGTCGCCCGATCCAAGGCGCGGACGCTATTCAACATCGTCTGAACCTGCTCGATCATGTCGCGATCCCCCTTGTCTGCGTAGCGCATCAAGCGATCCACCCCA
>JBEGOB010000320.1:0-16355 GCA_041182265.1 Verrucomicrobiota bacterium
TGAAGCCAATCGCCAGCACCAACTCGGCGACCGTTGAGATGCAACGGATTTAAAGGCCGGTTTTGGTTGAGTTAACAGAGTGGATTTTAGCCTCTATTCGGGCCGGGGGGTAGCCTAGCAACGAGTGTTTGCGATGCGTGTTGTAGTAGGGTTCGATTAATTTGAAGGAATACGAATGACTTGTCGGGTTTCATGCTAGTTACACCTAAACTGGAACCCACACCCCTGCGGATATTATGGAGACATTAAGCGCCAGTGCCGCTGCACTTCCCGCCAGATTGAGAATTACCGGCAAAAAATTTCTGGGCCGCTGCTGGACCGGATCGATATTCATTGCGAGGTGCCGTTGGTGGATTTTCGCGAGCTTTCCTCTAACACGAATACCGGGGAATCGTCTGAAACCATCCGCCAGCGCGTGATCGCCGCCCGCGGCATCCAGTTGGAGCGGTTCAGGAAGTGTTCTAACTCGACGAATTCGTCCATGGGGTCGAGACAGGTTCGCCAGCACTGCCAGCTGAACGCCGAGGGCAACGGCTATTTGGAACATGCGATGGAGGAAATGAATTTCTCGGCGCGTGCACACGACCGCATTCTCAAAGTCGCACGCACCCTTGCCGATCTGGCGGGCGCTCCCGCGATCCGCCCGGACGACATTCTGGAAGCGATTCAGTATCGATCACTGGATCGGAAGTTGTTTTCGTGATCGTTGCGTATCCTGGTGCATAGCTCTTGAAATAGCTGTGTATTTGGAAAAGCGTGTGCTGTTATCTAATCATGGCTCGGATCGCTCAACCTCTTTTGCTGGAACCTGATCAAGTTCTTCATCTCGAATCATTGCTGTGTCGCAGCACCCTTGAACTCCGTGTGGCCCGAAGATGACGTGCCTTACTGCTTGGGACCGAGGGCTTGAGCAATACTGAAATCGGCATGAAACTCGACATGCATCGCAACGCGACCAGCAACATCCGAACTCGCTTTCAAAAAATCGGAATGGCTTGTGTTGAAGATGCGCCTCGTGCTGGCAAGCCTGCAGTCCATTCGGCACAAACCAAGCACAAGATTGTGACCACAGTCTGTGGCAAGCCGCCCAAAGGAATGAGTCGGTGGAGCACCCAGAGCCTTGCGAAGAAGCTGAAACTCTCAAAGAGCTATGTGCATGGGGTATTGAAAAAACACGATCTCCATCCTCATCGTTTGAGGACGTCCAACCTCAGTCCGGATTCCCAGTGTGAAGAGAAGTTTCTTGAAGTGGTGGGACTTTACATGAATCCACCTGAAAACGCGCTGGTGCTTTGCATGAACGAAAAAACCGGCATTCAGGGACTTGATCGAACCCAGCCGATTCTTCCCTTGCGTGGCGGAAAGCCGAAAAGCTGGAGCAATGAATATGTCCGTCATGGAACACAGACGATGCTGGCTGCAATCGAGATCGAATCGAGCAAGGCAACAACATGGGTCAACAAGACCCGCAAGGCCGAGGACTTCGTCACCTCCATGGAGCGTGTCGTTCGCGAATATCCCGGACAGCGCCTGTGTGTCGTGATGGATAATCTCAACCCTCACAAAGACAAACTGGCCCAAGAGTGGCTTGAGGAAAATCCGCTGGTGAGTTTTCACTATACGCCGACTCATGCGAGCTGGGTAAATCTGGCGGAATGTTTCTTCTCAATTTTGACGCGTCAGGGACTCCAAGAGTCCGTGCACCGATCCAACAAGGAGCTTGTAAGATTCCTCAAAGAATTCGTGAGTGAATATAATAAGACCTGCGGACCGTATATTTGGACAAAAGCGCCTGAGAAACTGCGGCGAATCATCCAGCTAACTCAATCCGATCAAATTCAAACGCACAGTCACTAAGGAAACGGTGCGCTAGTATGGTCTCACAACGGTCGGCCTTCGGGGGGCACCTTAATCCGGTTCAGCGCTTACGAATCAGCATGAACTCATTGCCATCCGTATCGAAGCACATCGCCAAGTGCGGTGGCTCACCATCTTCTTCCTGAGGCTCTCGCGTCAATCCTCCACCTGACGCAACGACCTCTGCTGCGCCGCTCACAACGTCCGGCACTTGGAAGCTAATTCCAGTCCACGTGCGCTTACCTTCTCCTCCACCGTGGATGCCAATGATGGCCCCAGCGACCTCGAGCTCAACCATAGCGCTTGATTCGCGCATGATGACTGCCCCAAAGGTTTTTTGATAGAAATCCGTCGCGCGCGCCAGATCCGCTGCCCAGATGACATACTTAACGCGCTCGACGGTCATCGGAATCAGTAAGCAAAAATTTCCTCAGCCTTGAAAAAGCGCTTGATTTCATCGGCCGCGGCCTCCGGGGAATCCGAAGCATGGCAAACATTGCGCATCTTCGACTCACTGTCCTTGAAGCCAAAATCACCGCGAATCGTTCCAGCCGGAGCTTGCGTGGAATCGGTAGGTCCAAGCAAATCACGAACGCGTGCAATGACGTTTTCACCTTCCAGAGCAAGGGCGATCACTGGCGATTCCTGCATAAAGCCGCGAACTGAAGGGAAAAACGGCTTATCCGCGATGTGCGAGTAATGTTCGGCCAGAATTTCATCGCTGAGTTGCATCATTTTGATGCCGCGCACAACGAAGCCTTCCGATTGAAAACGAGTGAGCACTTGCCCAACGAGATTTTTAGAAACCGCGTCAGGTTTGAAGAGGATCAGGGTAGTTTGGGGAGTCATGTTGGGCGGGAAGTAGGCAGGTGCCGCAGCGTATGCAAGACTTTTGCGTCAAGTGCATTCATGACACACGCCTCACGAAGCGCAGGCTTGTTTCAAGAATCAAGAATCTTGCCAGAATTACGCTTTTATGGGAAAATCCAAGATCTGGAATTTTTGAAACTAGGAGGAAACTTAGCCATCGCGGAGGATTCTGCAAAGAATAGGGGGGCGCTCCGCCATGGCCAAAACTTCACAATCACCGATTGGCGATTTCGGAAAATTTTCCGTCAACGAACTTGAGCACGAGAGCTTCGACCTCGTCATTTTTCAGACGCTCAATGACATCCACCGAGAAACCGCGGGCGATGAGTTGCCGCGCATTCACGGGATCGATCCCACGGGCACGCAGGTAAAAAATCTCTTCATCGCTAATCTGTGATGAAGTGCTGCCATGCGAGCACTTCACTTGGTCAGCATTGATTTCCAAGCCGGGCATCGAGTTCGCCTCGCAAGTATCGCTCATGAGCAAGTTCCGACATGTCTGATAGGCATCCGTGTGGTGCGCACCTTCATCCACAAAAATCAGCCCGGAAAAAATCGTCCGCGAGTGATCGTAGAGTGAGTTTTTATAGAGTAAATCCGAGTATGCGCCTTCCGAAATGTGATGTTGGAAAGTCCGTTGATCATATTCTTGTTCATGCGCGGGAATGCTCACGGAGAGCATGTCCGAGCGGGAACCCGGGCCTTCGAGGCGGGAAAGCGACTCGTTGCGTGCCCAAGACGCTCCGGTGTTGAGGATGAAGCCCGTGGTGGATGCATCGCGCGCTGCGGCAGTTTCATTGATTTGGATCACTCTCGTCCGCTCGTTGAAGGCTTGAATGGCCACGTAGTCGAGTTGTGAATTTTGACCCGCCGCAAGATCATTGAATGCGATCGCCAAGCCGGCTTGGGACGTCTCCGCCGAGCGGAAAATATCAATCACTCGGACCTTCGCGCATTTCCCCGTAACGATCAAGGTGTGAGGGAAAACCACCGTGTTTTCACCGGCGATCCAATGATGTGCCTCGATGCTGCCGAGCACCTCGATATGATCAGGAACATAGACAAATAGCCCGTTGCTCAAAGACGCTTCATGCAGCGCGGCAAACTTGGCAGAGCCGAGACGTGTCTCGTGCTTCATAAAGTGCGCCTGCACCAAGTCGCTGTGCGAAACCAGTGCCTCAGCGAGAGGTAGGCAAATCACGCCCTCCGGCAAGTTCGACGACTGCACGTGCACAAGCTCGTCATTCACAAAAACGAATTTTGCGGCGGGTGATTCAAGTCCGATCGAGCGGGCGATCAGTTCGTTTACGCCGACAGCTGGTGCTTTATTGAAGCTGGAGAAATCCAACTGTTTGATGCTGGAGAAACGCCATGTTTCATCGCCACGCTTCGGTGCTGGCGTGCTAAGAAAACGCTGCCAAGCCGACTGCTGACGAGCTGCGAACCAAGCGGGCAGATAGGCCGGTGTCTCCGGTGCGGTGCTTAGCATGGATGAAGGTGATTCTAGGGTGAGGCTCATGGGACGGAAATAAGGAATTTTGAGGTTATCCGACACTGCCTTCCATCTCCAAATCGATGAGGCGCTTGAGTTCGACTGAATACTCCATCGGGAACTCGCGGACGAGATCATTGATGAAGCCATTGACGGCGAGGGACATCGCCTGTCCCTCGTTGAGACCACGCTGCTGCATGTAGAAAAGCATGTCGTCCGAGACTTGGCTAACGGATGCCTCGTGCTGCGTGGCGTGCCGGTTCCCTTTGACCGTGATGGCCGGATAGGTGTCGGTGCGGCTGCGGCTGTTGATGAGGAGAGCGTCACATTCCGTGTTGTTTTTACACCCTTTGAGATGTTTTGGAATATGCACTTGGCCTCGATACGTCGAGCGTCCTTCACCCACGGAAATGGATTTTGAAACCACATTGGAAGTGGTGTCATCCGCCGCATGGATCATTTTCGCACCCGTGTCTTGATGCTGGCCAGTGTTTGCCAGAGCAATCGAAATGACTTCACCGCGAGCACGTTTGCCCTTCATGATGACGCCGGGATACTTCATTGTTAGGCGGGAGCCGATGTTGCAGTCAATCCAGCGGACCTCCGCATCCTCCATCGCGATGCCGCGCTTGGTGACGAGGTTGAAAACATTGGACGACCAATTTTGCACTGTCACATATTGGATCTTCGCCCCTTTGAGTGCGACGAGTTCCACGACCGCAGAGTGAAGCGTGGCGGTCTCGAATTTCGGTGCCGTGCAGCCTTCCATATACATCAGTTCGGATCCTTCATCCGCGATGATCAGGGTCCGCTCGAATTGGCCGAAATTTTCCGAGTTGATGCGGAAATACGCTTGCAGCGGTTGCTTCAGCTTCAGCCCCTTCGGGATATAAATGAATGATCCGCCGGAAAAAACCGCAGAGTTCAGTGCGGAAAATTTGTTATCCCCCGTCGGAATCACTTTGCCAAACCAAGGGCGGAAAATTTCCTCGTGCTCTTTCAAACCTTCAGCGGAATTGACGAAGATCACCCCTTGTTTCGAGAGTTCTTCCTTCACATTTGAATAAGCTGCCTCGGAGTCGAACTGGGCCTCCACTCCTGCGAGGAAGGCGCGCTCCTGCTGGGGAATCCCCAGTCGCTCAAAGGTCTCCAAAACATCCGCCGGAACATCGTCCCATGAACGCTTTGGCTTTTCTCCGTCTGATAGGTAATAACGAATCACATCGAAGTCGATGGCCTCCAAGTCCTTAGTCGCCCAGTTGGTGGGCATGGGCTTCTCTTGAAAAACTTTAAGCGCCTTGTGGCGGAACTCGCGAACCCAGTCCGGGTCGTTTTTCACATCGCAAATGTAGTCAACCGTCGCGGAAGTTAGGCCGCGGCCTGCGTCGAACTTATTGCGTTCAGGAAAGGTGAAATCTCCCTTGCTGCGGTCGATGTCGATCGCTTCGCGGGTTTCGAGATCCAAAACGTCTGTGGTGTCGTAGGACATAAATTTGAGAGTTAAAATGGGGGAGTTGTTTAAGCGAGAGCCGGCTCCTTGAGAAACTCGTAGCCATCTTTTTCCAATTCGAGCGCCAGTTCTGGACCGCCGGAACGCACGATGCGGCCCTCAGCCATGACATGCACGTAGTCGGGCTTGATGTAGTCCAAAAGGCGCTGATAGTGAGTGATCAAAAGCATGCCGCGTTCCGGTGAACGCATCGCGTTGACACCCTTGGCGACGATTTTAAGAGCATCAATGTCGAGGCCAGAATCCGTCTCGTCGAGGATGCAATACTCAGGTTCGAGCATCATCATTTGGAGAATTTCATTGCGCTTTTTCTCACCGCCGGAGAAGCCCTCGTTGACAGCGCGTGCTGTGAATTTTCGGTCCATTTCAAGCAGGTCCATTTTTGAATAGAGGTTCTTGTAGTAGGCGACCGCATCGATTTCCTGCCCCTTCGGCAAGCGTGCTTGGAGGGCGGCCCGGATGAAATTCGCATTCGACACACCGGGGACTTCAGACGGGTATTGAAATGCGAGGAAAATCCCACCACGTGAGCGCTCATCAATCGACTTTCCAAGAATTTCCTCGCCATCCTGCAGCACTGAGCCGCCAGTCACGAGATAGCTCTCGTGGCCTGCGATGACCTTGGAAAGCGTGGATTTACCCGATCCGTTCGGTCCCATGATGGCATGGACTTCCCCTTTTGGAATGGTGAGATTGACACCTTTGAGGATTTCGGTGCCGTCTTCGAGTGTTGCGTGGAGGTCTTGGATCTTAAGGCTCATGGTTTGGAAAATTGTTTGAATTTTGTGAGGTGAAATTGAAAATCAAGGAGTCGTTATTTTACCACGAAGCGTGATTTCGACGTCTTCGATCAGCGCGCCGGGCGGCAGGTTGAGGACATCCGCAAGATGCACACCGGGCTTGAAATCAACGTCATGGATGACGCCGGTGACTTCATCATGGAAGTGGCCGTGTTCATTGAGGTTCGGACAGTAGCGCGAGGACTCGCGGTCAAAGTTCACTTGGCGAATGATTCCATGCTGAACGAGCGCTTCGAGACAGTTGTAAACGGTCGCGAGCGAGATGTTTGGCAAGCGATCCTTGACGCGCATGAAAACATCATTCGCCGTCGGATGATTGCGCTCTTGTTGGAGAATCCGGTAAACCTCTTGCCGCTGGCGCGTCATGCGGAGGCCCGAGATCTCTTCTGGGATCTCGATTTCGTGAGAGTTTTCGTGAGAGTGGCTGACCATCGCGACGGCAAGGTAGGACTGCCGCCTCTGATATCAAGAACTATTCCAATTATTGTTTTTAAACTCGAAGGCTGGGCCAGCAGCATGCAGCAAGGGCACTTCGACCTCGCTTCATGGATTTGGCCGATTCCACAGATAGACCCAGCGCTCGGACACCACCTTGTCGTTTTCATCCACAAGCTCACACGTCATGTCGATGTCATTGACGCCTTCTTCCGGATCGAGAACGAAAAACGCGCGCAGCACCTGCGGCATGTGGAGTTTGTCGCTGCGTCCCAAGCCGGCCGGCACATCATCCACGTTGGCCATACTGACATCGGAGAGGCCGACGTGCAGGATTTTCACCGTCTTTTGATTCACCGTCACCACAGGTTTCAGCTTTGAAACATCATCCCACTTTGGATCGCCGACTTTGAGTTCAGGCGTGAGCGGCTTCGCAAAATCAATGGCCATTAGTACCTCGTCCGGCTTCTGCACGGGAGTGCCGACACGCGTAGCACGGACGGTGAAAAGCCCAGAAGCAGCAGGATCACGCATCCAACGGAGGCGATAGTGAAAGCGGTGCGGCTTACCAACTTCCAACACCGGTTGAGGCTCCCAAAGAAGAATCACGTTGTCGTCCGTCTCGTCATGGGTCGGCATCTCGATGAGATGCAATTTCCCGAGATCGAATCCCTGAAGCGGCTCAACGCGCACACTTGGGCGATTGTGGTAAAGCGCTTCAGGATCCTGATAGGAAGCGAAGGATCGGTCGCGCTGCAACAGCGACCAAGAGCGAGGCTTCTCCAAGGTGAAAACACAGTGCCTAAAACGGTTTTTCGCAGTTTCCAGCGGCCGATAATGCAGATTTCCGCTGCCCAACTCCATCAGCAGTCCGTCGCTATCATGCACCTCCGGGCGGAAGTCGTAAGGCCTTGGGTTCGTTCCCTCGCCGAACCAAAACATGCTTGAAAAGGGCGCGATCCCAAGCTGCTGAACAGGGCGGCGCAGGGTGATCTCCGCTTCGATATCCATCACGGTCTCGACGCCGGGTGTGATGGTGAATTGATACGCACCGGAAACACTCTCCCCGCTGAGTCGCGCCCAGGCCCGGAGTGATTTCGCTCCAGGCTCAGGAGTTTCTAGATAAAAATCCGTAAAATCCGGAAATTCTTCGGGCACGCCAGGCAAGCCACTGTTGATCGAAAGCCCGCGCGCGGAAAGTCCGTAAGGCGCGCCCGCCGGAATTGCGCGAAAGTAGCTCGCGCCGAGAAAAACCAAAAATTCATCCATGTAATCCGCCGTGTTCAGATGCGTCCGCGCGCGCCACCCCGCGTAACCGGGCGGCGGCGGAATCTCCGCTGGCACGTCTTGTTTCCCGTAATCAAAGAGACTGCGGTCGAACTTGATACGCTGACTCACGCCTTTGGAAACTTCGTGCAAGTTGACCATCTTCTTCGCCGTCCAACCCGGGTGGAAAAAATCGATCGAATACGGGCCCTTCCCACCTGCCCACAATCCAGAATCCATTTTGAAACGAATGTCCCGGTGCTGGTCGTAGTTCAGCCCCTTCCAGTAAGCCGCGAGCGAGTCAGCCGGCGCAAGGTAGGGTCGCGCAGCAATTTCGCGAGCCTCCTTGGCCAGGCTTTCAAAGGAGAATTCCTCAGCCTGAAGCTGGAAATTCGACATCGCCACAAGAGAGAGGGCGCTCAGGAAAAATGCAGATCGAGTGGAAGTCATGGGCTGGCGATGGAGCACTTCTGACGCAAGCCGCTGCAGAAGGCAATCTTCACCCGGCGAATTTCTCAATTCTCCGATGCAGAATTTACCGCAGCAGCGGCTATGCGCGGGAATATAAAAGCCCGCAGTTCCCCGTTTTTTATCGGCACCAGACGACGCGACAAAAGGCTGAGGATGCCTTTGAAATTTAAAATGAGTGAACAATATCGACTTGCGGAAATTCCGCCGCGTGAATTAATTGCGGGACATGAAATCTATTCTCTCCCTGTTCGGCGTCGTCGCGGTGGTCGTTCTTTCCAGCTCATGCAATACGATGATCGGTCTTGGCCGTGACATGCGGATCGGCGGTGAAGGCTTGGAAAACTCCGCCAATAAAGTGACCGGCGGCGGAGCTGGTGGCGACACATCGGCCGCGCCGGTTTACTAAAAATCGACGACTGTTAAAAAAACGGCGCGCACCCCAATTTTGGAGTGCGCGCCGTTTTTTTAAAATTTACCAGAAGTCATTCGCAATCAATAGCCCCGCCAAAACGCGAAGGCGCATGCCAGCGTGGCGAGCCCGTAAATCAGGCCGATTGCGGAAAAAATCATCCACCGTGACTGACGTGCAGTCACCCATGCCACCGCATCCCGGAAAAGATAGGGCATGCCGACGAAAAACAAGGACGCCGTTAGCATCACATACGCGTAAATCGGCACCAGCAAGCGCGTTGCGGGGTCTTTAAGAAACGCCGCACCCAGCAGCGGGGCCGCAGCCATCAGCCCAAGTAGACCGAGAGCTCGGACCGCGAGGAAATCCCTCACGCTCATGCAAACAAGCACCAGCGCGAATGGCAGGAACAACTGCAAAATTCTTTTTGCGCCGTTGAACTCACCCAAGTTCATCGTCAGCGCGCTGAGCGTGCCCATACCCGATGGCGCAACAAGCAGCCAAAACCATGCAAGCCCGAGACCGAGCAGGATTTGCCCGATCATCGCATGACGCGGGAAGATTTTCAGGAAATTCTGCACCATCGTCGGCTTTGCGAGCATCAGCGTGTGCACCACGATGAGCCAAACCGCCAGCACCAGACCTGTGCCGAACAGAGGAAGTTGTTGATAAAAATGCCTTGGATCCATGCGTGCACGGAACTAGTGCCCATGGCCACAAGTTTCAAGCGCCATCTCTCTGCCACCAAGGACAACACGACTCGCCACGCACACTGGGCAAGCCCCAGCATCCCTTCAATTCACGAGGATTCCTCATCGGAAAGCGCGCGGAGTCGGTCCAAATAGGCGTTTTTCGGCCGGGGTTTCACCGGGCGCAGCGGTTCCGCCAGCATCTCACCCACACGTTGCTGGCTTTGGCCAATGAGCTCCTCGATGATCTCCGCTTCCGGCAAATTTTTCCAATACCGCTTGGGCATCTCGGTCTGCATCGCCTTCACTTTCAAGCGCGCAGGGTTAAAAATATTCCGGTAATAGACGCGCCAAGCATCCTCAAGCGCGTCGGGATCTTCCACAGGATTCTGCGCGACCCCAGGCGTAAAATCGAGCTGATCACCATTCCAGTGCACGCAGCCCTTCGGAGTGAAAATGCTCCAATCCATGTTGGCAAAGCGCTTGCGAAAAAATGGCGCGCCAGCCTCAACAATGAAGTTCTCCGGCTCAAACCATGCCGCATATCGCTCCCTTCCGCTCGTGGCATCGGTCGCGATGAGCTTGAAGCGCACAAATGCATGCATTTTATGAATTTCCCGGTGGACGTTTTTCGCCAAATTTCCCGCTTTGGCGACATCGGGATCGCTCGTGATCGATAAGAGGTGCCGCTCGCCGCCGTGGGTCATGCGCCAAAGAATTTGATAAAGCAGCGCCCAGCGTGCCGAATCCCGGTGGCATGCAACCGATTCCGCAAGCGCGAAAAAGCCGGCCGGCACCTTCAAATGTGGCTGTGCCGACTTCAAAATCGGCGCGTCTTCATGGACGACCGACGAAAACAAACCCGCATCTTTCTCCCACAAAACCTCACTCGGAGGGACCATTTCCTCCAGCAAACAGCGGGCGGCGGCCCTCCATGTGACGAAATTCTCTCCAGGATCAACGCATCTCATCGGTCGAAAAAAGTTCGAGTTGTTGTGGCTTCGGCAAAAATCTCATGCGGAGTGTGTCGGAATCCAGTAAATACGCCGATGGGTTGTGATCGGCAGTCATCAAAAATGGCTGCACTTTGGGCAAAGAAACCCGCAAGCGCAACAAATCAGCCAAGCGAATGCGGGTGAAACGGCGAATTTCCAAAATCCGCTCAACATTCCTCACTCCCAATCCGGGCACACGAAGCAGAGTTTCACGACTCGCCGTTTGGCAATCGACCGGAAAATCCTGCCGGTTCCGCAGAGCCCAAGCAAGCTTCGGATCGAGCTCCAAATCGAGGTTGGGCATGTCCGGCGAGAGGATTTCCGTGGTCTTAAATCCATAAAATCGCATCAGCCAGTCCGCCTGGTACAAGCGGTGTTCGCGCACCAGCGGAGCCGCCTTGATCGGCAACAGACTCGATGGCTCAGGAATCGGGCTGAACGCGGAATAATACACACGCCGCATTTTATAGACTCCATATAAATCATCCGAACGCGCGAGAAAATCCGCGTCCGTCGAGGCATCCGCACCGACGATCACCTGTGTGCTCTGGCCCGTGGCGTGCCGGACTTTCCGATCCCCACCACGCCTGCGCTCGGAGGCCTCATCCAATTTGTTGCGAATGCGCCCCATCGCGTGCTGGGTGCGGACGATGCTTTTCTCTGGCGCAAGCACATCAAGCGACTTCTGAGTGGGAAGTTCTAGATTGATGCTGATCCGGTCGGCGTAGCGCGCGGCGATTTCAATCAATTCAGGGGATGCCTCCGGGATGGTTTTTAAGTGGATATACCCACGGAAATCATGGACTTCGCGCAGCGTGCGCGCCACGGCGATGACTTGCTCCATCGTGTAATCCGCATTTCGGATGATGCCGGAGCTGAGAAATAGGCCTTCGATGTAATTTCTTTTGTAGAAATCCAGCGTGAGATTCACCACCTCTTCCGCCGTGAACGCTGCCCGCCGGACATTGCTTGAGCGGCGGTTGATGCAGTAATGGCAGTCGTAAATGCACAAATTGGTGAGCAGAAGCTTGAGCAGAGAAATGCAGCGACCGTCTGGAGCGTAGCTGTGACAAATCCCCACACCGCCCGTGGATCCCACGCCCTTTCCTCCCAGAGAATCCGCGCGCACCGCGCCCGAGCTGGCACAGGAGGCATCGTATTTGGCGGCATCCGCAAGAATCGCGAGCTTTGAGTCGAATTTCATCAGTTCGTGCGAACACTAACTAGGCTTCATCTGAACGCCAAAGAGAATCGGCAGAAAATTTTCCGCCAGCAGGTTCAGCATCCAAGCCCGTCTCGCAATCCATGTGCAGCCCTCTCAGGATGAGCGTTGACGCCTTGCAATTTCTTGCCATGCTTGCCTCTGCAATTCAGATTTGAACTTCAAACCACCTCACCCATGACCCTCATCCGTCGTTTTCTCACGGTTGCCTTCGCGGCGACCTTCGCCACCATGGCCGTTGCCCAAGACGGTAAGCTCAACATCGCGACCGTCGATATGCAGGAGCTTTTCAAGGAATACTACCGCACGAATGAGGCTCAGAAGCAAATTAACGTCGAGCGTGCACGCATTCAGAAGGACAACAACGAACGCCTCGCTCGCATTCGCGAACTTGAGGAAAATCTCGGCAAACTCCGCAAACAGCTCGAAGATCCTTCTTTGAACGACTCGAAGAAGCAAACGCTCTTCAAGGAATGGCAGATGCAACAACAAGAAGGCATCGCTCTTGACCGCGAGCGCCGTGAGTTCCTCCAACGCCGCAACCAAGCCCTCAATGAGAAGATGGTCCAACGCATGAAGGGCATTCTCGAGGAAATCCGCAAGCTGGTGGAGGAACAAGCCAAGGTTGATAACTACGACTATGTTTTCGACAAGTCTGGCCTCAGCACCTCACAAGTTCCTTTCCTTCTCTACACCAAAGACGCGACTGACATCACCGCTGGCCTCCTCAAGGATCTGAACAAGGACGCTCCTGCTGGCTCTCTTCCCGCAGAAGGTGATGCTCCTGCAGAAGCTCCTGCGCCTACCGAGTGATTCGGCTCAGCCCCTGACTTTTCCCGCGTTGGCATTCGCCCTCACGCTTTCCGAGCTCGCCCGTTGGATCGATGGCAACATCATCCGGGGCGAGCTCGACTTGTCTTTAAGTGGCATGGCCGCCTTGGATGTCGCTACCGCGAATGATGTTAGCTTTCTTGGCAACGAGAAGTATTACACGCAGTTTCTCACCACCTCTGCGGCCGCCGTCATCGTGCCACCAGGCGTCACAGACGGCCCTTCTGGCACTGCGCTGATTGCGGTGGAAAATCCCTCGCTTGCCTTCGCCGTCGTGGTGAGGCACTTCGCCGCAGCCACCCGCAGCTTTGAGCCGGGCATCCACCCGCGCGCATGCGTGGATCCCTCCGCCATTCTCGACCCCGCCCTCGTCCGCGTCCAAGCGGGTGCAGTGATCATGGCCGGCGCTCGGATTGGCCGTGGCTCAGACATCGGCCCAAACTGCGTGATCGGTGAGGACGCTTCGATTGGTGAAGACTGCCGACTCATGGCGAATGTGAATCTCCGTGAGCGCTGCATCCTCGGCGACCGCGTCATTTTACAGCCAGGCGCGGTGATCGGCTCGGATGGCTACGGATATGAATTTTCGGAAGGCCGCCACGTGAAAATCGACCAAGTAGGCACGGTGGAAATCGCCAATGATGTCGAAATTGGCGCAAACACCACGATCGACCGGGCAAGATTTGGAAAAACCGTGATTGGTGAGGGCACAAAAATTGATAATTTAGTGCAAATCGGCCATAACGTGGTGATTGGCAAACACTGCCTCATCATTTCCCAAACCGGGATTTCTGGCAGCTCGCATCTCGGGGACTACGTCACATGCGCCGGGCAAGTTGGCATCGCCGGACATGTTAAAATCGGCTCGAAAGCGGTGCTTTCCGCACGGACTGGAGTGACAGCGGACTTGGCGGGCGGCATTGTTTACAGTGGCAAGCCGGCGCAAGCGATGCGTGAGGAAATGAAGGCACAAGCGCATTTACGACGTTTGCCAAAATTAATCGCGCGCGTGAAAGCGCTTGAGGATAAGATACTTCCTACAGACTGAGCCCGCCCTTGGGTCATGGGTCGCGCCGCAGCACGCCGTCATTCTGGCAGCGCAATCCGCTTTCCGAGATGGATCGGCCGCGTGTTGAGGAAATTCACATCCAACCACATTTTCACACGCGCCCCCACCTCGCGCACCCGCGTCTTCATCCCTGCCTGCGCCTCGACATCTCGCGCGTTGAACCCGTATGCCTGAATGCCATTGGCCTGCGCCAAATACACCCCTCGCTCATTTTGAAAGCGCTGACTGATGAGCAAAATCGAATGGATCCCAAAAATTTCCTTGGCACGCACCACGGAGTCTAGAGTCCTTAAACCGCGAGGATCACAGACAATCCGCTCTGCCGGGACCCCTCTCTCCACCAAGGCCTGCTTCATCTTCTCCGGCTCGTTGTAATATCGGTTCCGGTTATCCCCGGATACGATCAAGGTCTCGACTTTTCCCGCTTTCCAAACTCGAACCGCTGCATCCATCCGATAGCGAAAATACCGATTTTCACGGCCATTCACCCGATCGGTCGTTCCAAAAACCAAGCCGACTTTCGTCGCCGGAAGCGCACTCACATCGGAGTAAAGTCGCCCCTTCGACGCCCAAATCGCCGTGAAATTCGCATACGCCACCACCAACGCGAGGCACGCCATCAGCCACGCAAGCCACCGCGAAAACCGCCGCAGGCAGCGTGTCATTCCCCGCCATTTCCCATTCGTTTTCACTGACCGCGCGCGCTTGTTGGAACTTCCGAAAAACGCCGCGGCCACTGCAACAACGACTTCACCGCCTCCGCGAAACCGCCGACCAAGGGCTCTTCCGGCGCGATGACACGCAGGCGATTCGCCGTCTCGACGAATTTCACCTCGGAAAAACGCCCAAGCAACTCGCCATCCACCTCCACCGGCACCTCGCGATCCGCCCGGACCACGAACGACTCTGCCTGAAAATAGCTCGTCGAGGCGACCAAATCAATCCCGCCAAAGGCCAGCCCCCGCAGAGAATCCAGCACCAAACGATATCCCGCCTCCTTGTAAACCAACACGTCCAGCTTGGAATCCGCATTGTTCGCATTCCGGAAAAATTTGAACTGTCCGCCATACAGAGACCCATTCCCCGCCAGAACGGCCACCCCTTCCTCACGCCGCCCATCCGCACAAATCACCTCCATTTTCGGCGGGGTCTCACCCAGAACCTTCACCGCGGCTAACAAATACGCCAGCGGCCCCAACATCTTTTTCGTCTCCCACTTGGTCTCCTCGATGACCATCGCATCGAATCCCACGCCCGCCATTTGCACAAACGGCGCTCCATTTGCCTCAAACAAATCCACCTCGCGCACAAACCCGCGCTCAATCACCGCGAAGGCCCGCTCCAAGGAATCAAATGGAATTCCCATCTCGCGCGCGAAAACATTCATCGTCCCTGCCGGTAAAATCCCCAGCAGCGTTTTGGATCCCGCCAAGCCGCTCACCACCTCATTGAGCGTGCCGTCCCCACCCGCCGCGATGACAACCGGCTCGCCCGCCGCCGCGAAACGTGCCGCCAGCTCGCGCGCCTCCCCCGCATGATTCGTCGCATACAGCGCAAACCGGTTTGCATGGCTCATGAGAAAACGCAGCACGCGCCCACCCTTCTGACTCCGCGCACGCGGATTGAAAATGATCGGGTAGCGGTGAGGCCTCTCCATGCCGCATTCTTCACCTTGACAGCCGACTCCGCAACCCGATTTCACCCCAAAGCCTCCACCACTCGCTCGACTGGGAGCCCCATCACATTTTCAAAACTCCCGGAAATTTCCGCAACAATCATCTCCCCGCACTCCTGGATTCCATACGCTCCCGCCTTATCCAGCGGATTCACCCGCGCGAAGTAGCTCTCAATCAACGCATCATCCAATTCTCGGAATCTCACTTCGGTCATCTCGTGAAACACGCGGCGCACACCACCCGGCAAGATCAGGCACACGCCAGTGCACACCCGATGCGTCCGCCCCGATAGAAGCCGCAGCATCCGCCACGCATCCTCCAGATCCAAGGGCTTCCCCAGCGGCATTTCATCAATGAAAACCAAGGTATCCGCGCCGATCACCGTCGCTTCCGGGCGCCCCGCCGCCACCGCCGCAGCTTTTAACTCGGCATTCAACTCGCACAACACATCCGGCCGCATCGTCGCGTCATGAATTTCCTCCGCCGGAGAAACCACCACCTCAAACACCACCCCAGCCCGGGATAATAATTCACGGCGGCGCGGAGAGGACGAAGCAAGCACAAGGGACATGTCCCGGAAATGCCTTGGTTCTTCTCAGAAATCAAGCACGCCCCGCTCGCCGACCCCATTCTCAATGCGCCACACCCGCATGAAAACGAGTCGAGATTCCATGACCTGCGACGATCGCCGCCAAGCGCTCCGGGTGACGCCCATGCGCAATGTGTGTCTCAATCCCCGCATCCACGGCGAATTTCACCGCTT
>JBEGOB010000321.1:0-4297 GCA_041182265.1 Verrucomicrobiota bacterium
TGGTCGAGGGCTCCTTCACGCACGCCCAAGCCACCGCAGATGCCAGCGCTCGCCGTGGCCGCCTCGCCAGTTTCCCGAATGCAAATGACTTCAGCCGCATGGCAAGCAAGGCGCGCAAGACCAGCCAAGGCTACCTGTGGCTTGGCTTGTCGGACGCCGCGGCGGAAGGAACGTGGACTTGGACGGCTGGCAGCAGCCCGACGGCCACGCGCTGGCTCAACGGACAACCGGACGGTGCGACAGCGGAAAACCACGTGGTGCTGATGGAAAACAGCAGCCAGTGGGCAGATGCCGCAGCGGAATTTATCGCCGCGGGCTACCTGCTCGAGCGTGTGGGCCTCGATCCTTTGGTCGCAGATACCGATGGCGATGGCCTCAACGACGGAGCGGAAATCAGCACCCACCAAACCAGCCCCGTGCTGGACGACAGCGACGGTGACGGCCTCAGCGATGGCGCGGAAATTACGACCCATGGATCGAATCCGAACCTCGACGACAGCGATGCCGACGGTCTCAGCGATTTCGCCGAAGTGGTGACACACGGCACGAATCCAAGCGTTAAAGACAGCGACGGCGATGGTTTCGATGACCTGTTTGAGATCAACACCGGCTTCGATCCGACGCTGGATTCCAGCACACCCGACGCCTTGTCGAGTATCCGGACCGCCGTGGAATTCCGCTTCAATGCTGGCAACGGCATCAGCTATCGCATCGAGTCTTCCACCGACCTCGAAACGTGGACGATCGCCGAAACCGATATCATCGGGGCGGGCGGAGTTGTCACGCGCTTCTACAGCACGGAAAACCAGCCGAAGCGCTACTTCCGCGTGCGTCGGAACTGAGCTTGGGGGAGGTGGCGAAGGTGGAAGAGGTTTGGACCGCCAAGGCGCCAAGGTCGCCAAGCGGGAAGAATTGTAACTGGAATCCAATATCCTCTTTGCTTGGCGCTCTTGGCGGCTTGGCGGTTCAAATTCTTCCCATTCGTGCCCGTCACCCCATTCAATCTAGCGAATCTCAATTCCGAGGCCGGAATCACGCGAAACAATAACAAGTCTCTCTATACGGCGGATGCTCATGTCTTTTATTTGGTCCAACGTTTGATGTGCGCCCACCGGCGCGGTTGAAGTGATTCTGAAATGAATTTGAAAAGCTTATGGCCGGTTGGCGCGTCACGGCTTGTTAGCTTCTTCTTTTGTGTTTGAGTTGAGCGGACGGACCAAGGGATTGCATGCGGGCGAGAGCATCGCGGGCGTCGTCGACAGCGATCTCATGTTCGAAACGTTGCCGCCAGCGCACATACAACTCAAGCTGATCCTCGTGGGCAGCATCCTTCTCAAGAAGAAGAATACTTGGAATGAAGAGTTCAGCTGCATGCATGTAGTCTGCGGATAGGGTTCGATAGGCCATCGCTTCATCTGCTGCCTCATTGACAAAATAGGATGCCCAAGCACTCAGTGCGTTGCATGCCGGCAAAAATATGTCAATGCTCGCAAGAAATTCATCCATGCCATCGACATCTTCTATTCTCTCGACGATCACATCCCCATTGTTGAGGTGGACGTGCCAAGCAGCGTAGTAGGTAACGCCATTGTCCCGAATGTAGTCCTCCAATCGGTCAATTTTTGGCATTACTTCGGCGCTGAATCGCTCAATGAGGGTTGTGGTCGCGGTGAGAACAGCCCGTCGCTCAGTTATACTAATTGCACGCTTGGTGAGAACTAACGACCACAGACCCCACGCAACCAGAGCAAGCAATAGTGGGCCCGCGGTTATATAATAGATGGCTTCTAGGGTTTGCATTTCTTGGGCGAACGTTTGATGTGCGCCCACCGGCGCGATTGAAAGGAAAATGAAATGAAGTTGATAGAATTATGGCCGATTAGCGCGTCATGAATTGTTAGCAATTATGGTCTCCATCCTTGCACGAAGTATGCGAACAGCCAGTTGCCAGCAATGCCAGTCACGATACTCACGAACAATGAGAGCAGAAAAAATCTGAAGCGGTTCTGCGACCGCTTGATCATTCTTCGTCGATACTCTTCCGTCTTCCTGGTCAATGTAAGAAAAGCGGGACTCCTCGCATCCGCCATTGTACCAGCCCAGATCCCCAGTCCGATCGATACGATTATGGTCAAGAAAATGAACGAGACCCCATAGACTGCAAATCGAGGCCAAGCGCCAGCTGCAACAAGGTTGGCTAATGCAACCAACTTTGCGTCTACCCCTTGAATTCCCACAATGCCGACAGCCCCCGCCATTTCCGATTTCTTAACACTTTCACCGATAAAAAACATCGATACGAGCGTTCCTAGCATGACCGTGCAGAAAACTCCTATTCCGACTTTCTCAGCGTGCTCCGAAAGCCAAGCCCTAATCTTACTACGGTCATGAATCAACGTTTTGATGTGTCCGGTAAGCAGGGCAGTGATGTCGGACGCCCATGAGCGGGCAGTGTGGCTTATTCGTAGCGCTATGAATCCAGTGTGACTGTGAAATGGACCAACAAACCACGTGTGGTTATCGTCAAGAAATGGACGACTCGCGCCAGTAACGATAGACACATCTACCTCTTGCTTCTCAGGGGACTTGCGGTCTTCAAACTGGACGAGGAAACTCCAAGACAAATGGATCGCGACGCTCCTGAGCGGTTTCGGCTCGTTGTAGGAACGGAAAGTATCAAAATCATTGACGAGGACAGTCGAATCGTCGTCATAGACAACGCGGGCTGTAAACTGGATTAAGCTCGCTTTATTCTGTTGTTCGATCCGCTGGACGAGAAGGTGGTGAAACTGCTCTAAATCCTCTCGGTTGAGGTCGAATTCGCCCTGAAAATGATTCGTGATCGTCTGGGGACGGCCAAGCAGACTTCGGATGAACTTCTCGAAATCTTCCGGTCCACAGTTAAGGGTGATCGCGGTTCCAGAATTCTGTTGAGGTGGTAATGTTTCCATTGTTGGATCTAATTATCTTGGCTAACGATGAGCGCATGAACCCCTACCAGCGAGGGCCACGGCGATCACGGGGTAAGAGTTGTAGTTAACGGATATCATCGAAACAGGCGACTGGTAGGGATTGTCTTGTCGCGGTTTGTTCTGCATCTCCGATTTTTCTGTGCCGCTGGACAAGCACCTTGATTCTATCAGGCAAACCCCAAGCGTCCGCAACTTGGCCATTCGACTCTGTGGTAGCTTCGATTCGTTGCAGCGCGTCTTCAGTGATCAGTGAAGCCTCCTCCAGAAGAGTCATTGCAGACTTGGCCGAATCCCAAGACCAAGCATCTTCAAGCTTGTTTATGAGCGCATCAGTCATCTTGACCGAAGTGGTTGGATGCCTAGAAAGCACCTTACATATCTCTGAGGCAATAGTGGGATAAGTCATACATTCTTTGATCGTATAACCTTGATACTTGCCGATAAATCCGTGCGGATTGGCGCCATATCGAAGTGGGAGCACGAGTCGCCCGCTACCCATCGCGAAGCCAACTTCCTGATCAGTCCACTTGCTCTGATGAAAGCCGGGCGTGAGTAGTGCCGCCAAGCCATCCATACTGCGTAGTGCCTCTTCGATCTCATTTTCCCATTCGCGCGTCGGTTCGATGTCGTCATGTGCTACAAAGCAAGAAATTTGGTAGTTCGCCAAATGTGTCTTGAGTTGATGCGCTACATCACGGCTATCGGATAAGTGACTGAGGAAGAGCTTGAATGTATTAGGAGTCCACATATTAATAGTTTCTAGCAGAACAGGGGTGTTCGTGTAGCCCCGGCGGGTGATATCCAGCGGGGGGCTTGGTGGGGAGATTGATGCCGGGCGGTTTTCGCGGTGGAGCGGATTTAGCGGATAGAAACACGGATCGGACGGAGTTGATGGATTGCCGATTGAGGATTGTTGATTTTGGATTTTTGATTGGGAAGAGGGAGAGATGCCGTTCTGGCAGATCAAAAATCAACAATCGGAGTTCATCAATCGGCAATCGGATCGCAGCGGTTCACGCAACTGGCGCGGGCGGCGTGGGTTCCAGCTCTTGATCGAGGGTGCCGTCGTCGTTGACGTAAACGACGCCCCAGGCGCGGGCGATGCGGCGGCGGCCGGGGGCGTCGAGGTCGGCGCGCTCGCTGAGGTGGAAGTCGATGTGGTTGAGAATGGTGACGGCGAGGCGCTGGGCGGCGGGGTCGAGGGCGGCGAGTTCGCCTTGCTCGGTGTCGGTGGCGAGTTTGGCGGACTCGGTGGCGGCGCGTTTTTGTTTGGCGTCGGCGAGGACGGCGGAGACATCGGCGGCGGAGGGGCGGGCCATGGGGAG
>JBEGOB010000322.1:0-10653 GCA_041182265.1 Verrucomicrobiota bacterium
GCTGTGCGGGAGTTCTTAATTTACGGCTCAGTGCCCTTGCGGTTTTTGCCTTGGTTCCCACTCCTTGCGCGAGCGCGAGCGGACGGAGAGCACCACGGGGATGCCCGGCGCCGGGTGTGCCGCACGGTATTTATTGACGATGTAAGACTCGTAGCTCTGGGCCATGAGGCGCTTGTCGTTGACGAAAAGCACGATGGTCGGCACGGGGATGACGCTGTATTTCTCCTCCACTGCGGCCGTGGCGTAGTAGAGCTTGAGCCGCTTGCGGAGCTTGTTGTCGATGGGGGGCGGCGTGGCGATGAAAGCGCCCTGAAGAATGCGGTTGAGCTGGCCGGTGCCGGGGATGTTTTGCGCGCCTTTTTTGATTTTTAGGGCCTCCTTGAGAACGTGTTCCACCGAGCCGCCCGTTTTTGCGGAGCAGGCGACGAAGGGCGCGTAGTGAAGGAAAAACAACTCTTTGCGGACGTGGGCAGTCGCTTGTTCAAGGCGTTCGCTGCGGTTGGTTCCGGGGTGAAATAGGTCGAACTTGTTCAGCACGATCAGGCAGGGTTTTTTCTCCTCCATGATCAATTGCGCGATTTTCCGGTCCATCGAGGTGATGCCGGCGTCGAGGTCGATGACGAGCACGCAGAGATCCGCGCGGCGGACGGCTTTTTCCGTGCGCATGGCGGAGAAAACTTCCACGGAGTTGTCACGTTTCGCTCGCGGGCGGAGACCTGCGGTGTCGATGAGTGTGAAATTTTCTCCAGCAAAGGTGTATGGCAAGTCCACTGCGTCGCGAGTCGTGCCGGCGATTTCTGAGACGATCGTGCGCTCGTCTTGGAGAATGGCATTCACCAGCGAGGATTTTCCAGCGTTTGGCTTACCGACGATTGCGAGTTTGATGCCGACGGCTTCGGCGACCTCGACCTCCGCCTCATTGTCTTGGACGAGAGGGGCGATAACGGCGTCGATTTCATCGCAAAGTGTGCCGAAATTCCGGCCGTGTTCTGCGGAGACGAAAACGCTGTTGCCAAGGCCAAGGCGTGTGAAATCCGAGTGGGAATTCTCGTGTTTGTCGTCGTCCACCTTGTTGATTACCAACAGGACAGGTGGTTTTGCTTTGCGCAATTTTTGGGCGAGTGCTTGATCGACCGCCGTGAGCCCCGAGTGCGCGTCCACGACGAAAAGGATGAGATCAGCCGTTTGCATCGCGATGTCGGCTTCGATGCTGACTTGTTCGTCGAAGCCATCCTCGATGCCACCGCCGATGCCGCCGGTGTCGATGAGGGTGCAGGCGACCTGCGTGGCCTTGGACGGAGCCGCGATGCGGTCGCGTGTGACGCCCGGTTGGTCGTGGACGATAGCGATCTTCCGCCCGGCGAGGCGGTTAAAGAGAGCGGACTTCCCGACGTTTGGGCGTCCGACGATGGCAACAGTAGGCATGGCGGAGGGATGTAGGGGCAGAACCGACTAAAGGCAAGGTCGGAGGTTTTTTTCCGAAATTGGGGTCTGCGAGGGTGAATGGTGGCGGATTGGCTATGGAGTGGGGATGAGATCGTGGAGGCGGAGTTCGGCGATTTGGTGAATTTGGTGGAGAGCTTCGGAAATCTCGGTGTCGCGTGAATGGGTGAGACGTGTGGCGAATGCGTCGAGGACGCCTTGTTTGGTGGTTTTCCGGGCGCAGATGATGAATGGGAAACCGAAACGTTCCCGGTAGCGGGCGTTGCAATCTGAAAATTGGTCGAACTCGGCGTCGCTCAGGTGGTCGAGGCCGAGGCCGGCTTGTTCGCGAGTGGAGGATTCCGTGAGAGCGCCGGCGCGTGCGAGTTTGCCGGCGAGGTCCGGGTGGGCGCGGATCAACGTGAGCTTTTCGGCGTCGGAGGCGAGATTGACGGCATCGCGCATGGCGTCTCGGAGGCCGGGAAAGTCGTTGAAGGGACGGCGTTCGCTCACTTGCCTTGCCACCCAGTCGGAATGTTCATAGACTCCCGCGAAGAGTTGGGTGAATTCCTCGTGAGGCAGAGTGTTCAATTCTGTGAAAGAGATCATTTCGCCGCATTCAGGGATTTTTCACAGGTTATATCAAGCCATGTCCATCCATTGCCAAGAATCATGAAGCGCGCATCTGATGTTTGGGAGGCGGTCGCCACGTTGCGGCGAGAGGGAGTGGATGTGGTGGTGGTGACCTTGGTGGCCGCGAGGGGGAGCGTGCCGGGCCAGCTGGGGGCTAAGGCGATTGTGAGCGAGGAGGGATTGATTTTTGGCAATCTCGGTGGGGGAAAGGTCGAGGCGCGGGCGATTGCGGAGGCGAGGGTGCAATTGGCGGGTGGAGAGGCGTGTGTAAGCCGCACGTGGAATCTCCAGCGGGATATTGGCATGACTTGCGGGGGGGAAATGTCATTTTTGTTTGAGCGGGTGCAGGCGCGTGAGCCGTGGCACGTGGTGATTTTCGGCGCGGGCCATGTTGCGCAGGCGCTCGTGCCTCTGCTTGCGACTCTTGCCTGCCGGGTGGAGGTGTTTGACCCACGAGCCGATTGGTTGTCACGTTTTGCGGATTTTCCGAATGTGAGTTTGCATTTGGTGGCGAGCTTTGAGGATGGGGTGAGGCATGTGCGCGAGGACAGCTATGTGTTGTGCATTACGCAGGGGCATTCGATGGACCGACCTGTGCTGCGTGATGTTTTGAGGCAGTGCGGGCAAATTCCGTTTTTAGGAGTGATTGGGAGTGCGGCCAAGCGCGCTGTTCTGATGCGTGAATTGCGTGAGGATGGCATTGATGATGCTCTATTAGCTGGCATCCACTGCCCATTGGGCATGGCCATCGGTGGGAATGATCCCGCGGAAATTGCGGTGAGTATAAGTGCGCAATTGTTGCAGATTCGTGATTTAGGAATCGTGTCGCCATGAGTTTTGCTGAGAAATGTGACTAATAGCACTTGAAAAGTTTGGGTAGGGTATCTACCTATAAATTATCAATAAATCACCTATGAACAGCGCGGCGGAATTGAGTGCGATGAACCAGCGGCCCACTTTGCGCAATGTCAGCAAAAAAAAGTGGGGTAAAGTGCCTGATGCACGTGGTGGCGGCCCGGATGAAACGTCGAAAGATGCGTCCGCGCAGACCATCCTCGAGCAGGTGTGGGATGGTTTGCCTGACTTGTGCGATAATTTGGACAATTTGCCGAAGAAGGAAGGCGAGCCAAGCCCTGAGCTTCGCAGGATTCTTGAGAATATCTCGCACGTCACGGTGGATCATCCGTCGGAAGAGTTGGTTCACACGGGAAAGAACCCGTTGATTGTAAATTCTTGGCGTGATTTGCTCTATCACGTAGGTTTGTGGTTTTATCTGCTCATTGCCGGGCAGGTGGTGTCCGCCTTGTGGGCGTCGAAGTTGGCGCATGAGCACAGTAATTTTATGTGGGAGGGAATCTTCGGAGCGCAACTCGCCGTGGCGATGCTGGCCAACTTGGCTGTGTATTTGGCGTGCCGTGGGAGGCTTTACCGAGATTTTTTGAGGCCGACCCTGTGGCTTGTGTTGTTCACTGTGGCGCCTGGAATCTTGGTGGGTTTTGCCCATTTCATGAGAGATCTCTCAGTTCCAGGTTGAGAAATGTTAAAATTCCAGGGCTGGGGAAGTTCTGGCCTTGAAGATCATTTCCTCGCACATCCATAGCGGCAAGGAGTTGACGCTGGCCCATTCGCGACTACAGCTTTCCGCCATGCAAGCCGACCAAGATCCCGACCCGAAGTCCGAAGCTCCAGTTGCAGCCGTCGAAGACGCTGCTGCCCCCGAGATTTCTCAGGAAGAATCCGCCGCCACGCTCGATCCATGGGAAGAGCTCGAAGCCGAGGCCGCCAAGTGGAAGGAAATTTCGCTGCGGACTGCTGCGGAGATGGACAACCTCCGCAAGCGGACGACGCGCGAGCGAGAAGACGCTATCCGATACGCCAATCAACGGCTCCTCGAAGATCTGATTCCGGTCATTGATAACTTTGAGATGGGGATGCAAGCCGCGGCCCAGGACACCAAGTCGATGATCTACATCGGCATGGATATGGTGCGCCGCCAGTTGAATGAATTCCTTGCGGGTCAAGGTGTTGAGGAAATCCCGACGGCGGGTAACTTCGATCCGAATCTGCATGACGCCGTGGCGCAAGAAGAGTGTAGCGATGGCGAAGAAGGCCGCATCCTGCGAGTCACCCGGCGTGGATTCAAGCTGCGGGATCGTTTGATCCGCCCTGCAAGCGTGGTGGTGTCCAAGCTTCCAACCCCGGCAGAAGGAGGCGAGGCGTAACTCATGGCTGAGAAACGAGATTACTACGAAATTTTGGGTGTTTCAAGGAGCGCCACCGCGGAGGAGATCAAAAAATCCTACCGCAAGCTCGCCGTGAAATTCCACCCGGACAAGAACCCGGGAGACCACACTGCCGAGGATAAATTCAAAGAGTTGGGCGAGGCCTACGAAGCGTTGAGTGATGCGGACAAGCGCGCCGCTTATGATCGCTACGGCCACGCGGCCTTCAATGGCGGCGGCGGTGGCCGGCCGGGCGGTGGTTTCCATGACCCGATGGACATGTTCTCGCAAGTCTTCGGCGGCGCGTTCGGGGGTGGTTTCGAGGAATTTTTTGGAGGGGGCGGTGGTTCGCGGAGAAATTCCGGCAAACAGCGTGGGAGTGACCTCCGGTATGATTTGGAAATCTCGTTGGAAGAAGCGGCGCGTGGAGTTGAGAAAGAACTCGAAATCGAGCGTTACGTCGCGTGTGAGCCGTGTGGCGCGAAGGGGACCAAAGGAGGCGGAGGCGTCAGAGCCTGTACGACTTGCGGCGGTCACGGCGTGGTGCGTCGGCGCTCAGGCATCTACATTGAGCAGACGACTTGCCCGGAATGCCGTGGGGCAGGTGAAACGATTTCGGATCCGTGCCCAAGCTGCAAGGGTGATGGTCGGGTCCAGCGTGACAGCCGCATCAAGCTGCGCATTCCTGCGGGAGTTGATACTGGCACGCGCTTGCGCTCCACGGGCAATGGCGATGCCGGCGTGCGTGGCGGGGCGGCGGGTGACCTTTACGTTTTCCTGCATGTCCGGGATCACGACGTTTTCGAGCGCGATGGTGCGGATCTTTTCTGCTCCGTACCGCTGCCGTTTTCCGTCGCTGCACTCGGGGGAGAGCTCAAAGTGCCCTCCTTGGACGGTCAATCGTCGATCAAAATCCCGGTTGGGACGCAGGGTGGCACGGTTTTCCGGCTTCGGGAAAAAGGCATGCCCACCCTCTCCAACGGCCGTCGTGGCGATCTCAACGTCACCGTGCAAGTCGAAGTCCCAACGCGGCTCAACAGCGAGCAGGAAGACAAATTGCGTGCGTTTTCCGAGTCGATTGGCGATCACAACTCACCGATGCAGGAAGGATTTTTCAAGAAGGCAAAGCGCTTTTTTGACTTGTGAGTGATTTGGGCTAGTTGCCCGAACGCTTGGATGCTCAACGACTCCGAGAAGACGACATGGCTAGATTTCACTTAGCAGCGGATGCGTGGGGTGCGGATGCCGCCCTCACGGGTGACGAGGCGCGGCATCTCACGCAGGTGCTGCGCATGAAGGTGGGCGAGCGGATTTTCGTGTTCGACGGAGTTGGGCGGCGTGCCTCGGCTGAAATTCTCAGCGTTTCGCGTGAGCGTGTTCCGTTGCGGCTTGGCGAGATTCAGCCATCGCGAGCGCCGCTGCCTGCCATCACCTTGGCGCAGGCGATTCCCAAGGGGAAGAACATGGATCTCATCGTCCAAAAAGCCGTTGAACTTGGGATTTTTGCGATTCAGCCGCTGGTGACGCGCAACACCGTGGTGCAGCCCGGCGATGGGAAATCGCTCAAGTGGCGTCGCAACGCCTTGGAAGCCTGCAAGCAATGTGGTCAAGACCGCTTGCCGGACATCGCTGACCCGCAGAATTTTGAGGCGTGGCTTGCGACCCAGTCTGCGGTGGGAGGTTTGAAATTGATTGCGTCGCTGGCGGAGGGGGCCTTACCCTTGCGTGAGACCTTGCGGCGGCATCCCGGGACGCGAGCGGTGACCTTACTCGTGGGGCCCGAGGGAGATTTTAGCCCTCAGGAAAGCGCTGCGGCCGTGGCAGCTGGGTTCATCCCCGTGAGTTTGGGAGAGATTGTTTTGCGAGTGGAGACCGCGACGATCTTCTGTCTCTCTGCGCTGCGCTACGAGTTTGCGGAGACGGGTGGTTTGTGAAAGCAGATCAGTTTTTTGTTGGATAGTTTCCGCTTGCTCGCCCTAGGGATTTCGCATTCCTTCGTGATCGTAATGATTCGCGAAAACCCCCTATTCGCGGCGGCATGCGTGTCGCTGGCCTTTTCTGGAAGCAGTCTAGCTTGGCAGCCTGGAACCTATCCATCCGCTCCGGCGCGAATGCACACTTCTGGATTTTCGGTGGATTTGACGGACCGGAATGATGTGTTGTCATTTTGGCATGCGGTTTACCAAGCGTCTGAGGGATTTGACGATCGGGTGGCTTGGACGGGAGACTACAGCGGCAGCAATGGGACGGTTTCGCGTGAGTTTGTGGATGATGTCGAGCGGCGTTTGAACTACTTTCGGGCGATGTGTGGCGTGCCCTCGAATGCGCGCGTGAATTCAGGATCGACGGTGGTGCTTGCGCCGAGTGATACCTTCAAGTCATCCGGTGGAACGCTTAAATCCAGTGCCGCGCAAGATGCCGCTTTGATGTTGGTGAGAAATTACGATCCAAGCACAGGATTGAATCCGGCGATGACGCACAATCCCGGAAATCAACTGATCGGGTGGTCTGCGGCGGGATGGAATGCAAGCGCCAACGGGAATTTTTCCTTTGGCTTCTATGGTCCGACGGCCATCACCGAATACATGCTTGAGCAATACACCAGCGATGCCTCGCTCTCCGCGTGGAATAGCTTGGTGGGTCACCGGCGCTGGAATCTCTATCCGCGCGCCACGGATTACGCCACGGGAGATCAACCGGGGGCGTCCGCCTTCCTGCCGCCGACCAACGTGTTCTACGTTGCGCAGAATCCGAGTGAAATGGCTCCGGTGGAGAATGATATTTTTGTGGCCTATCCGCCAGCGGGTTATTTTCCGGCCCCCTTGAACACACCGTTTTGGTCTCTGAGTCGGGCGAATGCGAATTTCTCGGCTGCGACGGTGAGGATGACCACGGCGAGTGGAGTCGAGGTGCCGATTCTTAGCACGGAGCAGGGCAATGATTTCGGGGACCCCGCATTCATTTGGCGGGTGTCCAGTGCTGCGTCGATGCAGTCGGTCTATGGCGACACCGCGTTCAATGTCGAGATATCCGGGATTTCCGGGCCGGGCGTGCCAACCAGTCATAGCTACACCGTGCGGTTGATCAATCCAGACCGCTTGACTTCCAATCAGAAGCTCACCGGGGTGAGTCAACTGTCACGCAAGAAAACGGCGGTTTACACCTTCACACCGCCGCCGAGGTCTGAGGCCTTGCGGATCTTGGTGAGCAGCACCAGTTCCGAAAAGTGGAAGGAGAATGCGGAAACGCCGAGTGCCGTGAAAGTGATCGATGGCACGGCCTCGAACTACCCCTTGATTTCGCAGACCTCGTCCTTCGCTGGTTTTGGAGGGCTAACCGGTGCTTATGCCTTTCGGCTGACTTTTCCGACGGCGTATGATTTGGTAAAGCGGGGAGTGCCGGACCAGATCTTCGAGTTGGATCGAGACATCGTTCCGACGTCCAAGGGCGTTCTGAAATTTCAGTATCGCCGGGGATATATGACGCCGAGCAGTCGATTGGCGGTTGAGATCTCGACGACGAATGGGCTTGTTTGGAAGAAGATCGGCAGTGAGATCGCTGGATTATCCAATGTTTACGATGCCAAGCTTTCCACCCTGAGCGTTCCCTTGGCCAAGTCTTCGACGCCAGTGCGGATTCGTTTCCGGTATTACAGCACGGGCGGATCGATATACACACACGATGCCGCGCCGACTTTCCCGACTGGTATTTTCCTGGATGAAATCGCGGTGGGTGGGTGCAGTCTGTGGGCACCGATGAAGACCGTGAGCCTGTCGTCTGACGCGAGCTCCTTCAAATTCAGTTCTAGCAGCATTGGATCCAAGCCGGTGGCAGGTAGCGTCTGGCAGTTGAGAATGCAGGCGAATATGGGAGGGAAATGGATGACGCCGGGCACGCCGCGGACGATCACCATCACGCCTTGATGAGCGCGTGTGAGTTGATTTGTTAGGCGGGAAAGTGCCTGATTTTGAGCTCAGGGATTCTCTGATGGTTCGGTGAGCATGCCGACCATGGCGTCGCCCATACCTTTGCCGATGAGGTAGAAAGTCTCCCAGTTGCGAAGCCAGTGGAATTCCTGCTTGGAGGGTGACTCCTCGATTGTCCGTTGGAATCCGCGAGTTTCCACGCCGGCGACATTTCCTTGGAAGGCCGGGTATTTTTGCGGATTGGCGAGGGCGAGTTGAGCGTTCATGAGCTTCTCGACGCGGGCCTTGTAGCTACCGACGATGTTCCAGCCGCCCATGCCGGTGTTGGCGATAACGAATGGCAGCTTGTTCACTGCCAAGTCCTTGCGCATGTCATGGATGAAATTTTCCATGTTTTTCTCGTAGGAATCGACCGCGTTTGAATCGATCCGATCGTTCCATCCTTGATGCCAGCCGAAGCCGACGATTTCATAGCCGGTGCCCGAGTCGGCGGGGTAATATTTCTTCAAATTTGCGGTGATCTCTTTCACGTGGCGGATGATTTCCGCGTATTGGAATCCGGCGTCGCCATCGGCCTTGGGTGATGGGTAGTTTTGTGAGCTTGGAGAGAGAAAATTGTGTTTCAACGAGCGTCCGCCCCAGGCGGATTTGATGATGAAGACAGGGTCCTCGAAATAGTCGCCCATGACGAAGCCGAAGCCGTATTCCGGGCCGATGTGGCCGCTTTGGGCACCGAAGCCGGTGGTGAGCCAGCCTTTTTGTTCCGTTTGAGAGAGATTGACGATCCAGACATCGTTTCTGAGCACCGGTTTGCCTTCGGAGTTCATGAGGTGTCCGTAGTCTTTGGGATTGCTTTTCACGTAGGTTTCCATGGTTCCCGGGCTTCCCATCACTTGGCCGAAGCCGACCATGTTCGATTGTCCGGCGAGGATGAAAATTTTCAGTTTCCCATTGGCAGCAGCCTTGTGGGATTGGGCCTGCAGGCCGAGGGTGAGGGATAGCAGCGCGAGGAGTGTCCAGGGCGTGATCGTTCTAGGTGATGTCATGGAATTGGGGCGCGTAATGCGTGAGTTGAGTGGATGGGATGGTATGGGATTTAATGTCGATTGCGGCGGCATGTGGGTTTGCGAAATTACCGACGTTCGATCGTTTGTGTCTGGTGCGCCGGGGGATGGCAAGTCTGCTGGGCGGTTTCTGATAGCAGACGGGGTAACTGATCCCTTGCGGTCGGTGTGTCACTGGTCTTTACTCCGCGCATGCACGAAGAAATCAAGCTCACACGCGAGGTCGCAGCCATTCAAATTCCAAGCGGTGACACGCTGTCATTGCCAGCGGGGACGGCGGTTTTCATCACACAGCGGCTTGGGGGGACTTTCACGGTGGCGACATCCCAGGGCTTGGCGCGAATTTCCTCACAGGATGCGGATGCATTGGGAGTGAACCCGGAGGAAGAGCTCAGGAAGCAGGCTGAGGTGGTGCGCTTGAAGGATGCGCCCTTGGAGGAGCAGGTGTGGAGCCAGCTCAAGGGAGTTTATGATCCGGAAATTCCGGTGGATATCGTCAACTTAGGGCTGGTCTATGATTGCAGCATTGAAGAGTCCGAAGGCAAGAGGACGGTCGCGGTGAAAATGACTCTCACGGCGCCGGGTTGCGGGATGGGACCGGTGATTGCGGCGGATGCGCAGGCTAAAATTATGACCATCGACGGCATCGACGATGCACGCGTTGAGTTGGTTTGGGACCCGGCGTGGAATCAGGAAATGATTTCCGAAGAGGGGAAAATGAAGTTGGGAATGATCTGATCTGGCGCTGCCGGCATCGGGTCTGTGAGCGGGTGCCGCGCACTTCATGCGTGCGGCGACGCGTTTGTTTCAAGCCGTTTTCTTGGGGCTTGTTTGGTCGATGTAAGCGATGATCGAGGGGATGGCGGCGTCCAGCGTGTTAGCGACTTCTGCGTAGGCGCTGCGACCCATGCCGATGGGGTCTGGGACGTCGATGCTGTGGCCGGAGCTCGCGAATTGGGTGAATTCGCAAGCGAGGTAGAACTTGTCTGAGTGTTCTGGGAAGCGCGATTCCAAGGTGTGGAGGTGGCTGCGCGTCATGGCGAAGACGTGGGTGGCGGCGGCAAGGATCGCGTCCGTGACTGGGCGGCTTCTGAAGTCTGAGCTGGAAATACCGCGTGAGTTCAAGAGTGTGCGAGTTTCCGAGCTGCAAGGAGTTCCCTTGGAGGCGGCGACTCCCGCGGAGCTAACTTGGAAGTCGCTACGGTCGGAGACGGCTTTGCGGAAGAGTCCCTCAGCCATGGGGCTGCGGCAGGTATTTCCGGTGCAAACGAAGAGCACGTGCTTCTGGTCAGACATCGGCGGGACTGTGGGCAAGTCAGCTTGATCCGTCAAATCCGCATTCGGGGGTGGGCGGATGAATCTCGATGGGGGTGAATGGCCTGGGGC
>JBEGOB010000323.1:0-10661 GCA_041182265.1 Verrucomicrobiota bacterium
CGCCCCCTCAACAATTTGCGCCGGCAAATGGAGATTTCCAACCTTCCAACCAATCAACGCGGCATCGCCCGCTGTGCTTGTTTCAACTCGATAGACAAGCTCTGGAACTTGTCTCACAAGATAATCCTTCCCATCTTTGTGAAAAATCACAGATCCATCCGTAAGACGACTCTCCAAATCAAAACCAAACTCTGTGCCATCATCCGCAACTCCACGCCACCGCCGCTTCAAAAACTGCCTGCGCTCGGCCTCCAAGATAATCCTGTTTGCCATGGGAAGCTCCGAATACTCGGCGAGCGCGCGTTGGATCAAATGCATGAAAAAATTCAAATCGATTAGAAGAGAAAATAACGCTGCGCCATCGGCAACTCCGAAAGGGGTTCGCAACGGAGTTCTTCACCATCCGCTGTCACAGTGTAAGTTTCCGGATCAACTGTAATCTTTGGCAATGCATCATTGAAAGGAAGATCCCGCTTGGTCACGCTTCGACAATTCTTCACTGCAACCAATCGCTTCGTCAAACCTAGCGAATCAAGGACTCCCGATTCCAGCGCGGCAGAACTCACAAACGTCACCGACGTCGCGGCAAGCGCCTTACCAAAGGCACCGAACTGGGGTCGATACATCGTCGGCTGCGGCGTCGGAATCGAAGCATTCGGATCTCCCATGTTTGCCCAGGCGATAAAACCACCTTTGAGAATCGTCTCCGGCTTCACCCCGAAAAACGCCGGCTTCCAAATCACCAAATCTGCTAATTTTCCAAGCTCTATGCTCCCAACCTCATGCGAAATCCCATGAGCAAGAGCCGGGCAGATTGTATATTTCGCAACATATCGCAAGGCCCGGAAATTATCAGCAGCCGGATGAGAAGCTCCCTCCAACTTACCAAACTGCACTTTCATCTTATGTGCGGTCTGCCACGTTCGCGTAATCGTCTCACCAATACGCCCCATCGCTTGACTGTCGGAAGACATCATGGAAATAGCGCCCAAATCATGCAGTCGATCCTCAGCCGCAATCGTTTCCGGCCGGATTCGGCTTTCCGCAAAGGCAACGTCCTCTGGAATTCGCGAGTCGAGGTGGTGACACACCATCAGCATATCCAAATGCTCATCAATCGTATTGGTGGTAAAAGGACGCGTCGGATTGGTCGAGGAAGGCAACACGTTCGCCTCACCACAAACCCGAATAATGTCTGGCGCATGCCCTCCACCCGCTCCCTCAGAATGATAGGTATGAATTGTGCGCCCTTTGAATGCCGCCAGCGTACTCTCGACAAAACCAGCCTCATTCAAGGTATCCGTGTGAATCGCAACTTGAATGTCAAACTCATCCGCAACTCCCAAACATGTATCAATCGCCGCCGGGGTCGTCCCCCAATCTTCATGCAATTTAAGCCCGATCACCCCCGCCAAAACCTGCTCTCGCAACGGCTCAGGTGAGGAACAATTTCCCTTCCCTAAAAAGCCAAGATTAACGGGAAACGCCTCAGCCGCCTCTAGCATGCGATGAATATTCCACTTTCCAGGCGTGCAAGTCGTCGCGTATGTCCCATGCGCCGGCCCCGTCCCCCCGCCAATCAACGTGGTCACTCCGCTTGCGATGGCATGCTCGATTTGCTGTGGGCAAATAAAATGAATGTGCGTGTCGATTCCTCCCGCAGTCACAATACAACCTTCACCGGCGATCACTTCTGTTGCGGCACCAATGGTCATGGTGATGCCATCCTGCAATAACGGATTTCCCGCATGCCCGATTCCAACAATCCGGCCCTGCTTGATGCCGATATCGGCTTTAACCACTCCCTGCGCAGCATCAAGAATCAAGGCATTGGTGATGACAAGATCCAAACACTCCGCATCCGTCGCAAGAGGAGACTGCGCCATCCCATCACGAATCACTTTTCCGCCACCAAATTTTACCTCATTTCCGTAATCTCCACCCTCAGCGATGAGATCACGCTCAACCTCAATCCATAATTCCGTATCCGCAAGGCGCACTTGGTCACCCGTCGTTGGACCGAACATGCCGGCATAATTATTACGCGTTTGTTTCATGAATCGAGAGCACCGTTGATTCGATTGTTAAGACCATACACTTCCCTACGACCCGCGAAGCCCACCAAAATCACCTCGCGAGTGTCACCGGGCTCAAAGCGCAAAGCAGTGCCGGCTGGGATATTCAATCTAAACCCACGCGCCGCCTCACGATCAAAAAGTAACGAATCATTCACTTCGTAAAAATGAAAATGACTGCCTATCTGAACTGGACGATCGCCCGAATTTGAAACGACCACTCGAATCTTTGGAAGTCCCACATTCAACTCCAAGTCAGCTGCACCAAGCGGTGTGATAATTTCTCCAGGAATCATCGGATGGGTTGGTGAACGGTGACTAATTTTGTACCATCAGGAAAAGTTGCCTCCACTTGGATATCATGGATCATCTCCGCCACCCCCTCCATCACTTCGCCGCGCGACAGAAGGCTCGTTCCGTAACTCATGAGTTCGGCTACAGACTTGCCATCACGAGCCCCTTCCATCAGTTCCGCTGTTATCAACGCAACCGATTCAGGATAATTCAGCTTCAAGCCGCGCGCGCGCCGACGCTGGGCGAGATCACCCGCCACAACAATCAAAAGCTTTTCCTGCTCACGAGGTGAAAGATGCATGTCCGAGTTATTAGAAAATAGCAATCCATGAAAGCGCGCCCAAAGCCAAGGCCAAGGCACCCAATCGCAACTGTCGCCCCTTGCTCAAAATGACTACCGCTGCACTGACAATCACCACACCACCAAGCACGAAATCAAAAGCCCCATGCGAATGGAAAAACATGGCACTGAAAAAATCGAACTCATCCGTCTCATCTGGGTGGTAGTGCCCTGGGTGCGCCAAAACCAAGGACGGCAGACAAACAATGAACGAAACAACCCACCCAAGCGGGCGAGCGAACGACGAACGGTAAAAACAAACTGAATTCATAGAAGGACAAGCTAAGTTTGAGCAGGGAACATGCCAAGCCACAAAAAACCATGCCCCCCGTAGAGGGCATGGTTCAACCAACAACCGATGACAAAGAAATTATTTGTAAGTGCCCTTCAGGAAAGGTTCGCCGACGACGCCCTTATACTCCTTGAGAATCTTAAACTGACCGTCCGCACGCGTCTCGCCGATGTAAACATTCTTGGTGAGGTGGTGATTCTTCTGAGAAGTCACCTTGCCACCAGGTCCATCAAACGAAATACCATCTTTCAGAGCAGCCATCACCTTCTCAACTTCGAAAGTTCCTGCCTTCTCGACCGCGGCTTTCCATAGATAAACTCCGTTGTAGGAAAGAACCATTGGTGAGCAGGTCACACGACCCTCTTTCACAATTCCGGAAACATCCGACTTGGCGAGCCATGCTTGGAAGTCTTTGGTAAACTTCGCATTGGCCGGGCTTTTGATCGATTGAAAATAGGTCCAGCAACCCAACTGCCCCACCAACTGGCTTGCAGGTAAACCACGGAACTCATCCTCAGACACCGAGAAACTCACAACCGGGCAGGACTCTGCGTCGAGACCTGCGGCTGCATATTCTTTGAAGAAAGGCACGTTCGTATCACCATTGAGCGTATTGATGATGCATGCATCACCACTGGCAGCGAATTGCTTGATCTCGGAGATGATTTGCTGATAGTCGGTGTGACCAAAAGGAGTGTACTTCCCAGCAGAAATAACTTTCCCTGCGGAATCCTTGGTAAAGCCACCACCAATATTTTCCATGGGCACTCCCTTGCTCAGAAGATACTCCAGCAAAATGAGATTGGTTGTTTGAGGATAGACATAGTCCGATCCAATCAAATAGAATTTCTTCTTACCCTCTTCCAACATATAGTCCACCGCCGGTGTGGCCTGCTGATTGACAGCCTCCGCAGTGTAGAAAATGTTCGGAGACATTTCTTCACCCTCATACTGCACTGGGTAGAACAACAAACCCTTCTTCTCTTCGAAAACCGGAAGGACCGACTTACGGCTGACAGAAGTCCAGCAACCGAAAGTCACGGAAACTTTGTCTTGCTCCAAAAGTTGTTTCGCCTTCTCAGCGAAAAGTGGCCAATTCGACGCCCCATCGACGACGACAGGCTCAATTTTCTTGCCCATCACTCCGCCAGCGGCGTTGATTTCATCAAATGTGAAGAGAAGAATATCGCGAAGCGATGTCTCACTGATGGCCATGGTGCCACTCAACGAATGAAGAACACCCACTTTGACGGTTTCTTCTGCCTGCGAAGGAGCAGATGACAATGCGAGCGCAGCTAATGCGGAAGGAATAAGACGATTGATCATAAATTTATTTGAAGGCGATTTCGTTTAATGCGTTTCAGGAGGAAAAGGCAGGAGAGTATTCAAACCAACTGATCAATAGGACTCTCCTGCCACAAGCGTTTAAAACAAGGATATCGGATTTAGAACGCAACGCTGAGACCAGCACTTGCAGTGAGGAAGCTATCCACTGGGTTGCCTGGAATCACTTCGTCGTCCGTGATATAATAGGTCAGCCCGGCATTGAGATCCCATGCTCCAAAGCCGTCGCCAATGTAAGGCGAAAGCGGAAGCGTTCCGGCAACACCCACCGACGCAAATCCGAAACCATTGTCGGTTCCTGCGTGGAAATCATCCTCGAGGAAATAAGCGATGTTCACTGGGAAAGAGATGGCAACTGGACCTGCTTCCATGCTATGTCCGAGTCCGAGCACCAAGACCGTTCCCGTATTTCCACCAGAGGCACCCGCATCCAGACGATTATGAATCGTCAACGATGGCGCAAGAATGGTGTCGTAGGCAAACTTGATATCCAAGATATCCTCGGTGCTACCCACATAGGTCCACGCTTGGTAAGTCGCGGAAACCGTTAGTTTGTCAAAGGAATAGGAAAGACCTGTCCAAAAATCAACTTCCTGCACGCGTCCACCATTTGGCGATGAGCCACCACCCACTTTACTGTTGATGTCCATCCATGTACCAACCGTGGCAGTTAAATCGTTTGGCAAGGCAAACGCTAACTCGATCATTGGGTTGAATGTCGGCTCCGACAAGGAGGTTCCATCTTTCCAAACATCGGCACCGTAAGAGATGAAATGGGAATTAAAGTCCAGTTTAAGAACACCCGAAATCACATCCTCCACAGGCGCTTCAGGAGCCGCTGCCGCAGCCTCGGTCAAGCCGGCCTGGGCGATACCCGTGGCCAAAGCGAATGCGAGAATTGGCATGTTGATCAAATTACGACGATACTTGTTTTTCATGTTTCAGCTTTTTGTTGATGGCAGGTGGTCCTGCGTAACATTCGAAAGAGCGGAATTCATGCCACTTCTTCCCATCAGACTATCATTCGAACTTTATTTTAGATGAATTTCTGAATCCAAGCGCGCAACAGAAGTGAAATCGATAACCAATTGTCAGCACCATGAATTCCATACATAGCGTTAGGACTTTTGGCCTAAATTTGCCTCTGAGGCTGGCATGCATCAAAATTATACCGTGAGAAATTCCTTCACGATCGCATCAGTCAGATTGGAAATTTCACCACTTGCTGCGACGGCCCCCCGCTCGAGAATGGCGAAGTCGTCTCCAAGCTCCTTGCAAAAGTCCAAATACTGCTCCACTAGGAGAATCGCCATCCCGCCTTCCTGGCGTAGCATCTTGATCGCATCGCCAATTTGATCGATGACATTGGGCTGAATTCCCTCAGTCGGCTCATCAAGAATCAAGAGTTTAGGCTTCGTCAACAAGGCGCGTCCAATGGCCAACTGCTGCTGCTGCCCCCCGGAAAGCATGCCTCCCTTGCGATGAAGAAACTCTTTGATGATTGGAAAAAGTGCGTAAACCCGCTCAGTCTCCGCCGCCTCAGGCTTGATGCCCCGCGCGTGCAGTCCAATGAACAAATTTTCTTCGACAGTTAGATGTGGGAAAATCTCACGTCCTTGCGGAACATAGGCCAAGCCCATCCGAGCACGATCTGCGGACGACACTTGATTTAGCGCGAAGCCTTCAAGCTCCATTTCTCCCGTATCAGCCGCCAACAAGCCCATGAGCGCCTTGAGTGTGGTGCTTTTCCCGACACCATTGCGACCCATCAAACAAAAGACGGAATTTGGCCTCACCGCCAAATTCACTCCCCGCAAAATGGCGCTCCCTCCAATTGAGACATGAAGGTTTGAAATTTGTAAACTGGTTCCGATGGCTAGGTTTGCGCTCATGCAACTTTTGATTTGCGTCCAAGGTACACTTCAATCACTCGATCATCTGACTGCACTTCGTCAACCGGCCCCTCGCAGAGGACATGACCTTGATGAAGAACCGTAACTTTACGTCCTTGAGAAATCTGACGAACAAAGGTCATGTCATGCTCAATCACAACGATCGTATGCTTGCCAGCCAGAGATAAGAGCAACTCGCCAGTTCGGTAAGTCTCTTCATCAGTCATTCCTGCCGCAGGCTCATCAACTAACAGCAAACGAGCTTCCTGCGCAAGCAGCATCCCGATCTCCAACCACTGCTTTTGCCCGTGGGCCAAAGTTCCCGCTTTGCGGCTGGCATGGCTTGTCAGTTTAATAATTGCGAGAATTTCGGCAATACGCTCTCGCTGCGCAGGACTGATCTTGCCGAAGAGACTGTGCCAGATACTCCTTGAACCAGCGAGCGACAGGATTAGATTTTCGGTAACCGTGTGATCATTGTAAACCGTCGGCGTCTGAAATTTCCGGCCAATCCCAAGTCGATAAATCTCATATTCATTGAGTTTGAGTAAATCATGCTGGGCATCATCCCATTGCAGAGTGCCCGCGTCAGGCTGGGTTCTCCCTGTGATTAAATCTAAAAATGTGGTCTTCCCGGCACCGTTGGGCCCAATCACGGTTCGTAACTCACCTTCATCCAGATAGAAATTAAGATCGTTGATCGCTTTAAATCCATCAAAGGATTTACTCAGCCCCTCAGCTGCGAGAAGAAATGGTTTCTTGTTCACGATTCAGTTTCGTTCAGGTGACGTGTCAGTTGTTAATCCTTTCATCGGATCTTTTCGACGGCGGATCTTTAAGATAATGTCATTGATTTGCGATGGAATGCCAACGATTCCCTTTGGCGTGAACATCACAACGAGAACGAACGCCCCTCCTAAAATCAACACCCAGAGATCGGGGTAGGCACGCGTTGCCCAGCTTTTTAATGCATTCACTGAAATCGCACCTACAACCGGTCCCACAAGCGTTCCGCGGCCACCAAGCGCAACCCAAACAACCGCCTCAAGGGACTTCTCCGTGGTCATTTCACTCGGATTAATAATCCCGACTTGTGGAACATAGAGGGCACCAGCAACGGCGGCAATCATGGCACTCAGGACAAATACAAATAACTTGAAATTAGCCGTGGCGTAACCGGAAAACAGCACCCGATTTTCAGAGTCCCGAATGGCCCGTTGAATAAGACCGAAGCGAGAGTGAGTTAGCCATTTGCACCCGACAACCACGGCGACCACCAATACAGCGGTCGCAACATAAAGAGCGCGCTGAGTAGTCGCAATCCGCAGATCAGAACCAAGGAGAGTCCGAAAATCCGTAAATCCGTTATTTCCACCCATCAGCAAGTCATTCCTAAAGAACAGAAGAGCTGCACCATAGGTCAGAGCCTGAGTGAGAATCGAAAAATACACCCCCTTGATGCGTGATCTGAAAGCCAGAAATCCAAAAACATACGCAAGCAATCCCGGCACCAATACCACCATCGCAAGAGCAAATGGGAACGAATAGAATGGCTGCCAGAATGCAGGAAGTTCGGTATGTCCAAGAAAGACCATAAAATCCGGAAGCTCACTTTTATACTGCCCCAGAGTCCCAATCATCAGCATCAAATGCATGCCCATCATGTACCCTCCGAGTGTAAAAAACAAAGCTTGGCCAAGACACAACAAGCCGGTGTATCCCCAAAGGAGATCTATCGAAATCGCCATGATTCCGTAGCACAAGTATTTCCCCCACAGATTGAGGGTAAAGTCTTCAATCCAGCCAAAAACATTCAGGAGAGGCATCACCACCACCAAAAATATAGCGGCGATGATTAAGATCGGTGTCTGGATGCGCCCAGTGATAGGTTGCGTTGTCATCGGTCAGTCAAGGCTACGGGAGCGGGTGACGAAAATTCCTGCGGGACGCCATTGGAGAAATAGAATGATTGCGCCAAGAACGAGAATTTTGCCAATCACGGGATTGCCTAAGTATTGCTGGAGTGCTTGATCAGCCATTCCAATGCCTAAAGCACTGATGACCGTTCCTAAAATGTTGCCAACTCCACCGACAACAACGGTCATAAAGGCATCTACAATATAGTTTTGGCCGAGTGATGGCCCAACATTGCCGATCTGAGATAGGAATGCGCCGGCGAGTCCAGCCAAGCCACAACCAAAGGCAAAGGTCATCATATTCACACGCTCCGTCCGGACGCCCATGCATGCTGCCATATTTCGGTTCTGCATCACTGCGCGAATCAGCAGACCCAGCGAAGTTTTGTTCAGAACCAGCCAAGTCACGGCAATGATCAAGACCGCGAAGCCGATGACAAATACGCGGTTCCACCCGAACACGATATCGTTAATCGTCCAGTTTCCAGAAAGCCATGATGGGCTGAACACCTGCACATTGTTTGATCCAAAAACCAGGCGGAAAAGCTGTTGAAGAACGAGCGAAATACCCCAAGTTGCTAGCAGTGATTCAAGCGGGCGACGATACAAGAAACGAATAACTGACCTTTCCAATAACACGCCCACGAGTGCGGCCATGATGAATGCAGCAGGAAGAGCCACGACAAAATATAAGTTCACACCTGATTCAGATAGATTCATCCCAGGGATGGAAATCGAGATACCGAATGGAGACAGCTTTAACCCAGTCCCGAAAACATTTTGAATCACGTATGTCGTGTATGCACCTACTGCAATGAATTCACCATGCGCCATGTTGATAATGCCCATCAGGCCAAAGGTGATAGCCAGTCCTATCGCAACAACAAGCAAGACTGAGCCCAGCGAAATCCCTCGAAATGCAGTTCCTACTGCGTTGATTGTCGAAATATGGCTTTCAATTGAAGCAATGGCGGTTCGCGCAGCAAGTGCCATTGCCACATCCTTAGCCGCTTCAGATTCTGCCAAAATCGTTTTGATCGTATCATACGCGGCGAGAGACTTCAATTGGCCAAGATTTTCGCACGCCGCGAGACGATCCGCAGGCACAGGAGATCTCAGCTGGATGATTGCAATGGACTCCTGCAAAGCGCGCATCGCCTTTGGGTGAGTTTCGCGTTTCTGGAGAATTTTGAGAGATTCCAGTTTTTCCTGCTTTTGTCCTATTGCCGAATCTTGAATCGCGCGGAGCCGCTTCGTCAAATCAGGATCTGCTAGTGCGACCAAATCGGAAACCTCCTTCATCGAGCGCCTCAGTTTTGAATCCGTATCGGCAAACTCGACCTCGTCTGGATTGATGCGCACGGGCGTTCCACCAACGCCCAGTAAAGCGCCACCGTCCGCGACACGAAGTGTCTCAAAAGTTCCATCCGCAGCGGCAGAGCCAGTCAAAACGACTGCCGTCAGAGACCCGTTCGAGTCCTCTACCCTGAAGATTTCGCCGGTCTTCCAGCGTTCCAACCACTTCGCCACCTCGGGCGTGGGAATGGCCTTGAGTGACAGGATAATTTCACGCTGTTCGTCGGAAGACTCGGCTACAACGGCTGCGGCGATCAGCTCGCTAGGAGTTTTATCGGAAGCCTGTGCGTGAGTGATTGACGCTGTGAAAAACAACGCTCCGATGAGAGAGAACCAACATTTTAACTGATTTTGAAAAATTGTGCGCCTGGACACGGTGACGGTTAAGCACCACCCGTGCCACCCGCCTCATGAAAAAATCCCCACATGATTACGGCAGAGCGTTACAAAGGACGTCCGTAGGTGTTGCAACGCCCAAGCCAACCCGCCTCCCAACGTTTTTCGCCGCGTGCCTCCGGGGAGTTTTTAATTCTCCGAGAAAGAGTCCTTCGAGCTGATGCCGCAAACTCAGTGGCCGCAGCTGGGCCAGCGGGCACATTTTTCATTCCACCGAGAACCTGAAGCAGTCCCCAACCCTGTCCTTGATAGCGCTCGGAAACTTGAGTTCCATCTCCCTTGAAATTCACGTAGTCCATCAGCGCATAAATTCCCTGAGGGCTACTTGACACCTTCCGATAATTTTCGGCGATTCGCTCCCTTTCGCTCGGCGGTGCCGCATCAAGAATCTTTGGCAGGGCCGCCTGCGATCGCGTGATGATATAATCCGTCTGCACAGCGACATTTCCGGCCAGCCATGCGCGCAACGCGGTCAATTGAGGCCCATTCAAAGCGCTTTGGAACTCCGCTCTTGAGTTCCAAGGACTGTGGGGCTCAAGAGCCACCGCTGGCACGCTCAGCCCTCGCGCACGCGCAAAGGTAACGAAACTTGGCCAACTTTCACTAAAACGTCCGCGAAACCCTTTGGGATACCAAATAAAGTGACCAATCCCGAGCGACGGAAATTCCTCCCCAACAGACCAAGTCGTCAGACCAATCACGGGTCCCGCACACTCGTTTTGCCAAATCTTTTTCCCAATCGCGGCGGTCTCTGAA